>NZ_JBHWVJ010000005.1:0-53830 GCF_042736725.1 Streptomyces sp. NPDC060028
GGACGTACTTGCGCGGTCCGACAACACGGCGAGGTGCCGTGCCGGGCGCCGCGACTCGGTGAACCTTTCCGGCCACAGCACTAGTGCGGCCACAGCACTAGAGGCGGGCCAGGAAGGCCGCGGCGGCGGCTCTGGTGGACTCCGGGGTCCAGGTGAGGCCCGGGGAGGTGACATCGACCTCCGTCATCGAAACCCCCGGCGGGCCGTCGGCGGACCACCGGCGGAAGAGGACCGTGCCCGTCTCCTCCGCCAGGCGGATGCCCGCGTCCGTGAGGCGGTCGGCCTCGTACGGGAGCCACACCTGGAACTGGTGCGTGTGCGGCACCTCCGGGTGGATGCGCCACCACGGCACCCCCGCCGCCGCGAACGCCTCCCGCAGGGCCTGCGCGACGACCCGCGCCTGCGCGACGTACGAGGGGAGCCGCGGCAGCTCCGCCTCCAGCCCGGCCAGCGCCGACAGCGCCGCGGGGAACTGGCGGAAGATCTGGCCGCCGTACCGGTGCCGCCAGACCCTCGCCTCCGCGACCAGCGACTCGGACCCCGCGAGCGCGGCCCCGCTCAGCCCGCCCAGGGACTTGTAGAACGAGACGTAGACCGAGTCGGCCAGCGCCGCGACCTCCGCCAGGGAGCGGCCGAAGTGCACCGTCGACTCCCACAGCCGGGCCCCGTCGAAGTGGACGATCGCGTCGCGTTCCCGCGCGGCGGCCACGAGCTCCTCCAGCTCCTCCCAGGCGGGCAGCAGGAAACCGGCGTCCCGCAGCGGAAGCTCCAGCATCAGCGTGCCGAAGGGCTCGGGAAGCTCCCGGACCTCCTGCGGCGTCGGCTGGCGCGGCTCGGTCGTCGGGTGGACGGTCCGCAGCCCGGAGACGACCGACAGCGCGCCCGCCTCCCACCGCTCCGGATGGCTCATCGGGTGCAGCGCGACCACCGGGTTGCCGGTCCGGCCCGCCCAGCAGCGCAGCGCGACCTGCTGGGCCATCGTCCCCGTCGGGAAGAACGCCGCGTCCTGCGTCCCCAGCAGCTCCGCGACCCGCCGCTCCAGGCGGGCGACGACCCCGTCGCCGTACAGGTCGGCCGGCTCGTCCGGATCCGGCGCCGTCAGCCCGGCGAGCAGTTCGCCGACCGTGTCCTCGCGCAGGCTGCCCGAAAGCCTCCGCTCGGCCGCCCGCCCCGCCGCCACCAGCCGCTTCGCACGCAGCTCGTCCAGATCCGTGTCGTCCGTCATGCCTCCGATCATCGCCGACCGGGCAGGACACCCAGGAGCTAGCATGGCGACGTATCGTCCGGTACCCCCCGCGGACTGGAACGGAAGGCCCACCCCGCGTGAACTCATCACAGCAGCCGCGCCCTGCCCGGCTCACCGTCGGCGTCGTCGGGGCCGGGCGGGTCGGCCCCGCGCTGGCCCGCGCCCTGCAGCAGACCGGGCACCGGCCCGTAGCCGTGTCCGGCGTCTCCGACGCGTCCCGGCGGCGTGCCGCCCGGATGCTGCCGGACGTGCCGGTCGTGACGCCCGCGCAGGTCCTGGAGTACGCCGACCTCGTGCTGCTCACCGTCCCCGACGACGCGCTGCCCTCGCTGGTCGAGGGCCTCGCCGAGACGGGCGCCGTGCGCCCCGGGCAGCTCATCGTCCACACCTCCGGCCGCTACGGCACCGCCGTGCTGGACCCCGCGCGCCGCGCGGGCGCCCTGCCGCTGGCCCTGCACCCGGCGATGACCTTCACCGGTACCGAGGTGGACGTGCAGCGCCTGGCCGGCTGTTCCTTCGGCGTGACCGCCCCCGACGAGCTGCGGCTCGCCGCCGAGGCGCTGGTCATCGAGATGGGCGGGGAGCCCGAGTGGATCGCGGAGGTCAACCGTCCGCTCTACCACGCGGCCCTCGCCCTCGGTGCGAACCACCTGGTCACCCTGGTCGCACAGGCCATGGAACTGCTCGCCAAGGCGGGCGTGGAACATCCCGACCGGATGCTCGGCCCGCTCCTCGGCGCGGCCCTCGACAACGCCCTGCGCTCGGGCGACGCCGCCCTGACCGGCCCGGTGGCCCGCGGCGACGCCGGTACGGTCGCCGCGCACATCTCGGAGCTGCGCAGGCACGCCCCGGCCACGGTCCCCGGGTACCTGGCGATGGCCCGCACCACGGCCGACCGGGCGCTGGCGCACGGGCTGCTCAAGCCGGAACTCGCCGAGGACCTGCTCGGTGTCCTCGCGGACCCGGACCCGGACACAGCCCCGGACACGGACACGGACCTGGACGGGGGGACCCGGTGACCGACCTGCTGCTGCACACCGCCGAGGAACTGCACCGGCTCCCGCGCACCGGCCGCCGGGCCGTGGTCATGACCATGGGCGCCCTGCACGACGGCCACGCCACCCTGATCCGCACGGCCCGCGACCAGGCCGGGCCCGAGGGGCAGGTCGTCGTCACCGTCTTCGTCAACCCCCTGCAGTTCGGGGCGAACGAGGACCTCGACCGCTACCCCCGCACCCTCGACGCCGACCTCGCGATCGCCCGGGAGGCGGGCGCCGACGCCGTGTTCGCCCCGGCCGTCGACGAGGTCTACCCCGGCGGCGACCCCCAGGTGCGGATCAGCGCCGGCCCGATGGGCGAGCGCCTCGAAGGCGCCACCCGCCCCGGCCACTTCGACGGCATGCTGACCGTCGTCGCGAAACTTCTCCACCTCACCCGCCCCGACCTGGCCCTCTTCGGCCAGAAGGACGCCCAGCAACTGGCGCTGATCCGGCGGATGGTGACCGACCTGAACTTCCCCGTCGAGGTGGTCGGCGTAACGACCGTCCGCGAGGAGGACGGGCTCGCGCTGTCCTCGCGCAACCGCTACCTCTCGCAGCTGGAGCGCCGCACGGCCCTGGCGCTCTCGCGGGCCCTGTTCGCCGGCCGCGACCGGCTGGCCGCGCAGGCCGCGCTGCGGGCGCGCGCCGAGGCGGCCCCGGCCAGCGACGAGCGGGCCAGCGCGCTGGCCAGGCTGGGCGAGATCCGGGCCTCCGCCGACGCGCACGCCGTCTCGGCGGCGGGCGCCGGACTGCCGGACGCCGTACGGGCCGCCGCGCGGCACGTCCTGGACGAGGCGGGCCGCTACGACCCGCCGCTCGCACTGGACTACCTCGCCCTGGTGGACCCGCAGGACTTCACCGACGCCGGGCCCGGTTTCACCGGCCGGGCGGTGCTGGCCGTCGCCGCGAAGGTGGGCACGACCCGGCTGATCGACAACATCCCATTGGAGTTCGGAGCGCACTCGTGAGCACCCCAGGCAGCGGCCCCGCCACCGGAAGCACCGGCATACGGCTGCACGCCCCCGCCCCCGGCTGGTCCCTCGACGCCGATGTCATCGTCGTCGGATCCGGCGTCGCCGGCCTGACCGCGGCCCTGCGCTGCGCCGCCGCGGGACGCCGCACGGTCGTGGTCACCAAGGCCCGGCTCGACGACGGCTCGACCCGCTGGGCCCAGGGCGGCATCGCCGCGGCCCTCGGCGACGGCGACACCCCCGAGCAGCACCTGGACGACACCCTGGTGGCGGGCGCGGGCCTGTGCGACGAGACGGCCGTGCGGCTCCTGGTCACCGAGGGTCCCGACGCGGTGCGCCGGCTGATGGCGGCCGGCGCGGTCTTCGACACCTCCGCCGAGACCGGCGAGATAGAGCTCACCCGCGAGGGCGGCCACCACCGCCGCCGGATCGCGCACGCGGGCGGCGACGCCACCGGCGCCGAGATCTCCCGGGCCCTGGTCGAAGCCGTGCAGGCGGCTGGCATCGAGACGGTCGAGAACGCGCTCGTACTGGACCTGCTCCAGGACGCGCACGGCCGTACCGCGGGCGTCACCCTGCACGTCATGGGCGAGGGCCAGCACGACGGCGTCGGCGCGGTCCACGCGCCCGCCGTGATCCTGGCGACCGGCGGCATGGGGCAGGTCTTCTCCGCCACCACCAACCCGTCGGTGTCCACCGGCGACGGCGTGGCGCTGGCGCTGCGCGCCGGGGCCGAGGTCTCCGACCTGGAGTTCGTGCAGTTCCACCCGACGGTGCTGTTCCTGGGCGCCGACGCCGAGGGGCAGCAGCCCCTGGTGTCGGAGGCCGTCCGGGGCGAAGGCGCGTACCTCGTCGACGCGGACGGCGTCCGCTTCATGGTCGGCCAGCACGAGCTCGCCGAGCTGGCCCCGCGCGACATCGTCGCCAAGGGCATCATGCGCCGCATGCAGGAACAGGGCGCGCAGCACATGTACCTCGACGCCCGCCACTTCGGCGCCGAGATGTGGGAGCAGCGCTTCCCGACCATCCTCGCCGCGTGCCGCTCGCACGGCATCGACCCGGTGACCGAGCCCATCCCCGTCGCGCCCGCCGCGCACTACGCGTCCGGCGGCGTACGGACCGACCTGCACGGCCGCACCACCGTGCCCGGCCTGTACGCCTGCGGCGAGGTCGCCTGCACCGGCGTGCACGGCGCGAACCGGCTCGCCTCCAACTCTCTGCTGGAGGGCCTGGTCTTCGCCGAACGCATCGCCGACGACATCGTGGCGCACGCCCCCGCCGGCAGCGGCCCCGGCATCCCGGTCCCGGCGACCGGCCCGCTCCAGCCCGGCGAGGCGCGGTACGAGATCCAGCGCATCATGACCGCCGGTGCGGGCGTGCTCCGCTCCGCCGAGTCGCTGCGCACGGCCGCCGAGGCGCTGGAGGCCCTGTACGCCACCGCGCTGAACAACCTCGAGGCGCACGGCAAGACCGCCGAACCCGGGGTCGACAGCTGGGAGGCCACGAACCTGCTGTGCGTGGCCCGGGTGCTGGTCGCCGCCGCCCAGCGGCGCGCGGAGACCCGCGGCTGCCACTGGCGCGAGGACCACCCCGACCGCGACGACGCCGCGTGGCGCCGCCACCTCGTCGTACGGCTGTCCGCCACCGAGAGGCGGGCGCTGGTCGTCATCCCCACCGACTCCGCGGACTTCCCTTCCGTACTCCACCCCCTCAGTCCCCTCAGTACCCACAGCCAGGAGCAGTGACCGTGAGCACCCCCGAACTCCCCCTGATCGACCAGAACGACGGCGGCTGCGGCGACGACTGCGCCTGCGGCGACGGCGAGGAGACCGGGCTCGACCCGGCGCTGGCCCAGCTGCTGGAGGACGCCGGCCTGGACCCCGTCGAGGTCGAGGACATCGCCCACATGGCGATCTCCGAGGACCTGGACGGCGGGGTCGACGTGACCACCGTCGCGACCGTCGCCGAGGACGCCGTAGCGACGGCCGACTTCACCGCGCGCGAGGCGGGCACGGTCGCCGGCCTGCGCGTCGCCGAAGCGGTCCTCTCGATCGTGTGCACCGACGCGTTCGAGGTCGAGCGGCACGCCGAGGACGGGGACCGCGTCGAGGCCGGCCAGGTGCTGCTGTCGGTCACGGCCCGCACCCGCGCCCTGCTCACCGGCGAGCGCAGCGCGCTGAACCTGCTGTGCCTGATGTCGGGCATCGCGACGGCGACCCGCAAGTGGGCCGACGAGCTGGAGGGCACCAAGGCCAAGGTCCGCGACACCCGCAAGACCACCCCCGGCCTGCGCTGCCTGGAGAAGTACGCGGTGCGCTGCGGCGGCGGCGTCAACCACCGGATGTCGCTGTCGGACGCGGCGCTGGTGAAGGACAACCACGTGATCGCGGCGGGCGGTGTCGCGGAGGCGTTCAAGGCCGTGCGCGAGCAGTTCCCCGACCTGCCCGTCGAGGTCGAGGTCGACACCCTCCAGCAGGTGCGGGAGGCCCTGACGGCGGGCGCGGACCTGATCCTGCTCGACAACTTCACCCCCATCGAGACCGAGGAGGCCGTGGCGCTGGTCCACGGCCGCGCGGTGCTGGAGTCCTCGGGCCGCCTGACCGTGGCGAACGCCCGCGCGTACGCCGAGACGGGCGTCGACTACCTCGCGGTCGGCGGCCTGACCCACTCCTCCCCGATCCTGGACATCGGCCTCGATCTGCGCGAGGCGGTGTAAGCCGTGCTCCTCACCATCGACGTGGGCAACACCCACACGGTCCTGGGCCTGTTCGACGGTGACGAGATCGTCGAGCACTGGCGCATCTCGACCGACCCGCGTCGCACGGCCGACGAGATGGCCGTGCTGATGCAGGGCCTGATGGGCATGCACCCGATGCTCGGCAGCGAGCTGGGCGACGGCATCCACGGCATCGCGATCTGTTCGACGGTGCCCTCGGTGCTGCACGAGCTGCGCGAGGTCACCCGCCGGTACTACGGGGACGTGCCGGCGGTCCTGGTGGAGCCGGGGATCAAGACGGGCGTCCCGATCCTGATGGACAACCCGAAGGAGGTCGGCGCGGACCGCATCATCAACGCGGTCGCGGCCGTCGACCTCTACGGCGGCCCGGCGATCGTCGTCGACTTCGGTACGGCGACCACCTTCGACGCGGTGTCCGCGAAGGGCGAGTACGTGGGCGGCGTGATCTCCCCCGGCATCGAGATCTCCATGGAGGCCCTCGGCGTACGGGGCGCCCAGCTCCGCAAGATCGAGCTGGCCCGCCCGCGCAACGTGATCGGCAAGTCCACGGTCGAGGCGATGCAGTCGGGCGTGGTCTACGGCTTCGCGGGCCAGGTCGACGGGATCGTCGCGCGCATGGCCAAGGAGCTCGCGGGCCCGAGCGGCGACCCGGACGACGTGCGCGTCATCGCCACCGGCGGCCTGGCCCCGATCGTCCTCGGCGAAGCCTCGGTGATCGACGACCACGAACCCTGGCTGACCCTGATCGGCCTGCGTCTGGTCTACGAGCGCAACGCGCCGAACTTCGAATAACCCCCCCCCGGCCTAGCAGGGGCGGTGCCGGCGGCCCGCCAGGCGCTGGAGGGCCGAGCGCCAGGGGTGGCGGGCCGGGCGGCCGTCCAGGACGGCGTGGAACTGTTCGTACGAGCGGGCCGCGCGCAGGACGGCCACGTCGTCGCGGCCCGGTGGCGGGGGCATCGGGGCACCCTGCTGGGACGCCCGGTACGTGTCGATGAGGTACTGCTCGATCGCGGTCATGTATCCACCCTGGACCCGCCCGGCGCGGGGCGCGCGACGATTGACGCTCCGCGTCAAACGACGTCCGTTGGGCCGTCCGGCCGGGCCCGCGCCGCCGCCGTCGGCGGGCCGCGACAGAATGGGGCGATGAGCGTCACCATCGACATCGCCGGACTCCCCGCCGAGCGGATCGCCTTCGCGCCCTCCCCGCTCGCGGAGCTCTGCATGACCCTGCACGCGCTCTCGCAGCCCGCGCACCACCCCGGGCTCGTCTCTTGGACCACCGCGACCACCGCCGGGCTCGACCCCTGCCTCGCGGACCGGCTGCTGGAAGCCGACTTCATGTGGCGGGGCTCCTTCGCCGACATCTTCATGCCCTTCGCCGGGCTCCCCGGCGGCACCGGCCTGCCCGCCGCGACCCTGGCCGGGGAGCTCGACGTACTCGACCGGCTGGACGACGACCGGTTCGTGATGGCCGCCCTGGAGCACTGCTGGCTCGCCCTGTACAACGAGGGCGGCGGGCCCTCCCCGCTGCACGACCCGCGCGCACGCGCCAAGGCGCTGGAGACGGCCGCCGCCCGCGGACCGCGGCAACTGGAGTTCTCCGTCCGGCTGCTGGACGACCCCGCCGGCGTCCGGGTGTGGCTGCGGCGGCTGCTGGAGGACTGCGACGAGGCGTTCTTCGCGCAGACGTGGAAGCGCATCGAGCCCCGCCAGAGCGCCGACGCCCGCCACAAGACCGAGGTGCTGCGCCGCAAGGGCCTTGCGACCGCGCTCAAGGAGGTCTCGGCGGCGCTGAGCGTCGACGAGAAGCACACCACGATCACCGCCGACAAAATGGTCAACGGCAACGCGACCGCCACCGATCCGCGAATAGGCGACGGCCTGGTTTTCGTGCCGACCAATTTCGGCTGGCCGCACCTGCTGGTGCTGCACGCACCCGGCTGGCGCCCCGTGGTCCACTATCCGCTCGACTCCCCCGAACTGGCCGCCGCGCCGGGCTCGGTGGAGCTGCTCCAGCGGCGGATGGAGGCCCTGGCCCACCCGATGCGGATGATGCTGTGCCGGAGCCTGGCGCGCGCCCCGTACACGACCAGCGAGCTGGCCGCCGTGTACGGGATCACCGCGCCGGAGGTCTCCCGCCACCTGGCGGTGCTGAAGAAGGCCGGCCTGCTGCACACGCGTCGTCAGGGCCGGTACGCCCAGCACCAGTTGGACCTGTCCGTGGTGGCCCGGATCGGGTCGGACTTCATCGAGGGCATCCTGCGCTAGCGCTGTGGCCGGATTCCGACGGCGCAGATGCTCCGATATAAGGAATTCATAAACCGGAATCGGCGAAAACTCTGGTCAGGGCGGCCATTTGCTGTCTAACGTGCGTCCACCGCTCCCCCCGCGTCACACGTACTGCTCACGCCTGTCCGTGCACTTTCGTGGAAGGACCTTCATGCCCTCACGTCGTATAGCCGCAGCAACCGCCGCCCTGGCGGCCGCGGCCCTCGTCTCCCCGCTGCTGCTCGCCGGACCGGCCGGAGCCACCGGCTCCCCGCAGAGCGACGCGGCCCGGGGCGACGCCCTGGCGAAGAAGCTGGTCAAGGAGGCGACCGGCAAGGGCGCCAACAACCACCTGAAGGTCCTGCAGGCCATCGCCGACTACAACAACGGCACCCGCGTGGCCGGCTCCAAGGGCCACGTGCAGTCCGCGCAGTACGTCGAGGCCGTGATGCGCGCCGCGGGCTACAAGGTCACGAAGAACGAGTTCGACTTCGTGTACGTCGAGACGGTCGCCGAGAAGCTCACGGTGAACGGGGCCGCCGGCCGCGACGTCCCGATCAAGCTGATGACGTACACCGCGAGCGGCCCGGCGGACGGCGTGAAGGCGCGGATCGCCGTCGCCCCCGTCGACGCGGACAACACGAACGGCTGCGAGCCCGGCGACTTCGCCGCGGGCGCCTTCACCGGCCGGATCGCCCTGATCAAGCGCGGCGGCTGCACCTTCGCGGTCAAGCAGGCCAACGCGGCGGCGGCGGGCGCGGTCGGCGCGATCATCTACAACAACACCGCGGGCGCCCTGAACGGCACCCTGGGCGAGCCGGACGCGGGCAAGGTCCCCACCGGCGGCCTCTCCCAGGAGGAGGGCGAGAAGCTCGCCGCCGAGGCCGCGGCCGGCCCGGTCGAGGTCACCCTGGACATCCGCGAGTTCCGCGAGAACCGCAAGACGTACAACGTCGTCGCGGAGACCCGCGGCGGCGACGAGAACAACACCGTCTTCCTCGGCGCGCACCTCGACTCGGTCTCGGCGGGCCCCGGCATCAACGACAACGGCTCCGGCTCGGCCGGCATCCTGCAGGTCGCGCAGCGGCTCGCGAGCAGCCAGACGAAGATCAAGAACAAGGTCAAGTTCGCCTGGTGGTCGGCGGAGGAGTTCGGTCTGCTCGGCTCCGAGGCGTACGTCGGCGGGCTGGCGCCGGAGCAGAAGAAGCAGATCAAGCTCTACCTGAACTTCGACATGATCGCCTCGCCGAACGCCGCGTACTTCGTCTACGACGGCGACGACTCCGACCACGTCGGCTCGGGCCCCGGCCCGGAGGGCTCGGCGCAGCTGGAGAAGGGCATCACCGACTTCCTCGACGCGCGGAACATCCCGCACGAGGGCTCGGACTTCACCGGCCGCTCGGACTACGGCCCGTTCATCGAGGCGGGGATCCCGTCCGGCGGTACGGACACGGGCGCGGAGGGCATCAAGACGCAGGCCCAGGCGACCAAGTTCGGCGGCCAGGCCGGGGTCGCCTACGACGTGAACTACCACGGCAAGGGCGACACGATCGCGAACATCGACCAGAAGGCGCTCGACATCAACGTCGACGTCATCGCGAACGCGGTGGGCCACTACGCGTACGACCTCGCTCCGCTGGCGCAGCCGGTCGTCCCGAAGCCGACGGACGGCTCCACGGGCGCCGGCGGCGGCCTCCGCGAGGGCCACGACCACGAGGCGAAGCAGTAGCGGAACCCCGATCGGACGGGCTGGGTTGCCCGCAGGGCAATTTCAGCCCGTCCGGCGTTTGAGGACCGGGGGTGGGCGGAGCCCGGTGGTTCCGGGCCAGGGGGCGACCCCGACCGGCTGCACCAGCCAGCCGAAGTCGCCCAGGCCGCCGCGGGCGGTCAGCTCGGCCGCCTCGCCGGCGGAGGCAAGGGCCCGGACGTACGCCGCCGGGTCCGTCGACGCCAGCGCCAGCGCCGGCCGCGCGCCCGACACGCCGAGCGCGGCCAGAGCCTCCCGCTGAGCGAGCAGCACCGCACCCGGCCCCGCACACGCGTCCAGCGCCACGTGCGCGGTCACATCAGAGCTCCCGTCCGGCACCGGCGCGACCTCCCGCCCCGCGCGAAAGCCCGTCAGCGTCCCGTACGGCGGCCGCGCCCCCCGCACGTGCGCGTAGTCCACCGCCACCGCGAGCCCCCGCTCGACGGTGGCGACGGCCCCCGCCCACGCCTCGTCCCGCGCCCGGCCGATCTCCACCCGGCCGGGGCCCGGCCACCACCGCTCCAGCCACGCCAGGTCGGCGCCGCGCACCGGCCCGCCCGCGCTCTCCGTGCCGTCGGGCGCCACCAGGACGTACCGCCCGTCCTCGGCGATCTCCAGGGGTACGTTGTCCAGCCACTCGTTCGCGAAGAGCAGCCCCCGCGTCCCCCCGGGCGCCTCGGCCACCCAGCGGATCCGCCCGTCCAGTCCGTCGGGCCGCCCCGCGCGTTCCACCCCGTACGCCCGCACCCGCGCGGCCACCTCCGCGGGCAGCGCCGCCAGTACCCCGGACAGCAGCTCCCCCCGCCCGGCCCCGACGTCGACCAGGTCCAGCTCCTGCGGGCGGCCGAGCTCGGCATCCACCCACAGCAGGAGGCGGGCCACCGCCCCCGCGTACAGCGGCGAGGCGTGCACCGAGGTCCGGAAGTGCCCGGCCGGGCCCGGCCCGCCAGGGCGTACGTAGAAACCGCCCGGCCCGTACAGCGCCTGCTCCATCGCGGTCAGCCACCGGACCGGAGGGCCCGCGGGAGCCGCCGGACCTACGCATTCACCCTGAGTGCTCATCGCTGAAAGGCTAAGCTCACGTCCACCTTGGGGAGTACACCCCCTCGGACCGGATCGCACCTGTGGTTGACTCCAGCACCTATCTCCGTTCCCTACTCTGGGTTACGTGCAACGCCTCTACGACTTCCTCCGCAGACACCCGACGGGCGTCGACAGCTTCTGGGCTGTCCTCCTGTTCGGGTTCTCGATGCTGAACGTCGCTGCGGAGTCCGGGCTCAGCACCAGGCTGAAGTTCGCTGCCGTCCCCGTGGTGATCGCGCTGAGCACCGCCGTGGCGCTGCGCCGCAAGTGGACGCAGGCGATGTTCTGGCTCACCCTCGGAGCGGGGGTCTACCAGCTGGCGCTGGGCATCGTCGCGGGGTTCTACGACGTCGCGATGTTCGTGATCCTCTTCACGGTCGCCGCCAGCGAGGTCCCGCGCTGGGTCTCCCGTACGGCCCTGGGCTGGGGGCTGATCGCCGCCCCGCTGTACTTCCTGCGGTACGGCGTGGACAAGGGCACCAACACCGTCGACAACGTCCTCTTCACCCTCTTCATGATCGTCCCCTTCGTCCTCGCCTGGGTGATGGGCGACTCCCTGCGGACCCGCCGGGCCTACTACGCCCAGCTCATCGAGCGGAACCAGCGCCTGGAGAAGGAGCGCGTGGCCCAGGCCAAGGTGGCCGTCGCCGCCGAGCGCGCCCGGATCGCCCGCGAGCTGCACGACGTCGTCGCGCACAACGTCTCGGTGATGGTGGTCCAGGCCGACGGCGCCGCGTACGTGATGGACGTGGCCCCGGAACAGGCCAAAGAGGCCCTGCAGACCATCTCCGGCACCGGGCGCCAGGCGCTGGCCGAGATGCGCCGCCTGCTGGGCGTCCTGCGCACCGGCGAACCGCAGGAGTCCGAGGACTACGTGCCTCAGCCGGACGTCGAGCAGATCGAGGTCCTGGTCGAGCAGGTACGGGCGGCCGGGCTCACGGTGGACTTCGAGGTCGAGGGCACCCCGCGCCGGCTGCCCAGCGGCGTGGAGCTGACGGCGTACCGGATCGTGCAGGAGGCCCTGACCAACACCCGCAAGCACGGCGGCCCCGCCGCCAAGGCGAGCGTCCGGCTGGTCTACTTCGACGACGGGCTCGGCCTGCTGGTCGAGGACGACGGCCGGGGCTCCCCGCACGAGATGTACGAGGACGGCGGCGCGGACGGCGCCGGACACGGGCTGATCGGCATGCGCGAACGCATCGGTATGGTCGGGGGAACCCTGGACGCGGGCCCACGCCCGGGCGGCGGCTTCCGGATCAGCGCTCTGCTCCCGCTCAAAAAGACGTAGTAGAAGACGCAGAAGACTCAGAAGAGGTAATTCATGTCCATCCGAGTGATGCTGGTCGACGATCAGGTCCTGCTGCGTACCGGCTTCCGGATGGTGCTCGCCGCACAGCCGGACATGGACGTCGTCGCCGAGGCCGGGGACGGTCTTGAGGCGCTGGAGGTGCTGCGGGCCACCAAGGTGGACGTGGTGCTGATGGACGTCCGCATGCCCAGGCTCGACGGGGTCGAGGCCACGCGCCGGATCTGCGAGCCGGAGGAACACCCCAAGGTCATCATCCTGACCACCTTCGACCTCGACGAGTACGCCTTCTCCGGGCTGAAGGCCGGTGCCAGCGGTTTCATGCTCAAGGACGTCCCGCCGGGCGAGCTGCTGGCGGCCATCCGGTCCGTGCACAGCGGCGACGCCGTGGTGGCTCCGTCCACGACCCGGCGCCTGCTGGACCGTTTCGCCCCGATGCTGCCGAGCACCACGCGGGAGCCGCAGAACAAGGACGTCGAGCGGCTGACCGAGCGCGAGCGCGAGGTCATGCTGCTGGTCGCCCAGGGCCTGTCGAACGGTGAGATCGCGGCCCGGCTGGTGCTGTCGGAGGCCACCGTCAAGACCCACGTGGGCCGGATCCTGACCAAGCTGAACCTGCGCGACCGGGTCCAGGTCGTGGTGCTCGCCTACGAGACGGGCCTGGTCCGCGCGGGCGGCAACCCCGGTGCGTGACGACGAACTGACGACGAACTGACACATCGCCGGGGGTTGCCCGTCGTGCTGTCGCTCGCCCCGGGCGGCGGCGGCACACCGGCTCAGGGGCGGGCGGGGGCGCCCTGCAGGAGGAGGTCGAGCACCGAGTCGATGTAGCCGGCCAGTTCGCCGTCGCTGCTGAGAGGGAGCACGCCGGGCAGCCGCGTCGCCAGCTCGTCGTGGCCGACGTACGCGGCGTAGCCGAGCATCGCGCGCTGGACCGCGACGGCCGGCGGGAAGCCGATCTCCCGGAAGAGCTCGATCGTGTAGTCGAGCCGTCGCTGCACCACCCGTCGCACCACCGGCGCCACCAGCTCGTGGTCGGCCGCCGCGAGCAGGTTCGCCGCCGCGGCGCCCCGTCCGGCGCCCCCGGTCACCCGCGTGAGCAGGGTCCGCAGCCGGGCCCTGGGGTCGGGCTCGGCGGCCAGCATCGTGATGGTGGCCTCGGTGAACCGGCTCTCCCACAGCGCGAGGGCCGCCTCGATGAGCGCGTCGCGGTTGGTGAAGTGCCAGTAGAAGCTGCCCTTGGTGGTGCCCAGCCGCGCAGCGAGCGGTTCCACGGCGACCGCGCCGAGCCCGCGCTCGCCGATCGCGTCGAGCGCTGCCGCCGCCCAGTCGTCCGCCGTAAGCCGTCGTCGCCCTTGATCCACGTCCATACGCTACCGTACGGTCATTCCATACGCCTCCGTATGGAGGCTGGGGCAAGGAGACGACGTGCAGAACTTCCAGCAGCGCATCATCGACGCGCCCGCCGCCGAGGTCGGCGCCCTCCTCGACCGGCTGGGCTCCCCGCAGGACCCGATCTGGCCCACCCCGGCCTGGTCCCCGCTGAGCCTCGACGCGGGTCTGACGGTCGGTTCGAGCGGCGGGCACGGCAGGATCCGCTACTCGGTCGCCGCTCACGAACCGGGCAGAAGGGTCCGGTTCGCCTTCGCTCCCGGGCTCGGCATGAGCGGGTACCACGAATTCCTGATCACCCCCGAGGGGCCGGCCCGCTGCCGGATCTCCCACACCGCCGCGGGACGCCTGGAGGGCAAGATGCTCCTGATGTGGCCCCTGGTGATCCGCTGGCTACACGAAGCCCTGCTCCAGGACGCCTTCGACAACATCCAGCGCGAGGCCACGAACCACCTGCCCCACCCGGCCCGCTGGTCGGCCCGGGTCCGCCTGCTGCGCCTCGTCTTCGGCCGCCGGACCCGTGGGCCAGCGGAAGCCGGCCGACCTTCGAGGTCCCGGCGCCAGTAGGAATCCGTCAGGTCATCCAGCGGTCCGGGCGGGCCGACGCCCGGGAGGTACGGGAGCGGCCCGCCTGGGCGTGCAGGAGCACGGCGGCTTCGGCCGAGGGGCGCAGCCGGGCCGTGACCGTGCCGTTGGCGCCGGTGTCCACGTGTACGTCGGCGACGCCGCGGGCGCGCTCCCAGGGGCCCTGGCCCAGACGGACGCTCTGCACCTTGGCGTGCGGGACGATCTCCGTACGCTGGCACAGGCGCCCGTGGCGGGCCGCGAACACGTCCGGGGAGACGGCCAGGCCGTACCCCTTCCACCACACCGGGACCACCCACCGCGCCCCCGCCCGCGGGGACGGGGTGAACTCCAGCCCGGCGAGGTCCACCCCCGGCAGGACCCGGGCGACCACCGCGTGCGCCGCCGCCCGGGAGGCCACCGGGACCAGGACGTCGTTCTTCGAGCCGGCCACCGCCAGCTCCACCCGGACCCAGCCGCGCCGCCGCCACAGCAGCGGCTCCACGATCCGTACGCTCTGCACGCGCCCGGGCGGCACCGTCTCGTGGGCCCGGTCCAGGAGTCCGTGGTCGAGCCGGAGCCCGTCGGGGGACTCGGCGACCGTCCAGTCGTACTCCGCGAGGAAGCGGCCGACGGTGCCCGTCCAGACCGCGCCGAGCACCGGCAGGAGGGTGACGAGGGCGGCCCAGGGGTTGGAGCTGACCCACCACACCGCCACCGGGGCGGCGAGCGCGCCCAGTACCGCCGCCCAGACGCCGATGCTGAGCAGGAGCGAGACCACGAGGTCCCGGGGGCGCACGCGCAGCAGCTCCCGCTCGGGGGCCTCGCCCAGCGCGGCCGCCTCCGCCGGGGCGAAGCCGGCCGCCCGCGCGAGGAGTTCGGCGCGCAGCGCGACCGCGTCCTTCTCGCTCAGGAAGGCCAGCTCGTCCTTGTCCTCGGTGCCGATCACGTCGAGCCGGAGCTTGGCGACCCCGGCGACGCGGGCCAGCAGCGGCCGGGTGACGTCCACCGCCTGGATCCGGTCGACCCGGATGTGCGCGGTGCGGCGGAAGAGCAGACCGCTGCGGATGCGCAGCTCGGTGTCGGTGACGGCGTAGTGCGTGAACCACCAGCTGAGGAATCCGTACGCGCCGAAGACCAGGATCAGCGCGGCGACCCCCAGCACCCGCAGGACGGCGGAGAGGTCCACTATCCAGCGGGTCACGTTCTCGCCCTGCTGGGCGATCACGCCGACGGTCGCGGCGATCGGCACCCAGGCGCGGCGCAGCGGGGTGAGGGGGTGCAGCCGCCGCTCGCCGTCGCGGACAGGCCCCTGGCTCACCGGCCCCTGGCTCACAGCCCCGCCGACCTTGCCTCGCCGAGCTCGGTCAGCCGGTCGCGCAGCCGCTCCGCCTCGGCGGGCACCAGCCCGGGGATCCGGGCGTCCGTGGCCGCGGCCGCCGTGTGCAGTTGTACGGAGGCCAGCCCGAAGCGCCGCTCCAGCGGGCCCGAGGTCACCTCGACCAGCTGCATCCGGCCGTACGGGACCACGGTCTCCTCCCGCCACAGCACGCCCCGGCTGATCAGCAGGTCGTCGGCACGCTCGGCGTACCGCCAGGACCGCCAGTTCCGGCCGAGCAGCACCCAGCACCAGACCGCGACGGCGAGCCAGCAGGCCCCCACGGCGGCCCACGCGGGCCCGACGAGCAGCCCCGGCAGGACGGCGGTCACCACCGTGAGCAGGCCCGTCCAGACCACGAGCAGCAGCCGCCGCATGGTGAGCAGCCCACCCGGCAGCCCCACCCACTCGGGCCCGCCCGTCTCACTGTTCGTCCCGGTTTCCATGCCCCCAGACTAGGGCTGCGACAATGCCCGCATGACGGAGACCACGGTCGGCATCGGCGGCGCGGCGGAGAGCACCGACATGGTGCTCAACATCGGCCCGCAGCACCCTTCCACGCACGGCGTCCTGCGCCTGCGCCTCGTCCTGGACGGCGAGCGGATCGTCAGCGCCGAGCCGGTCGTCGGCTATATGCACCGCGGCGCCGAGAAACTTTTCGAGGCCCGCGACTACCGGCAGATCGTGATGCTCGCGAACCGCCACGACTGGCTGTCCGCGTTCTCCAACGAACTCGGCGTGGTCATGGCCGTCGAGCGGATGCTCGGCATGGAGGTGCCGGAGCGGGCCGTGTGGATGCGGACCCTGCTCGCCGAGCTGAACCGGGTGCTGAACCACCTGATGTTCCTGGGCTCGTACCCGCTCGAACTGGGTGGGATCACCCCGATCTTCCACGCGTTCCGCGAGCGCGAGGAGCTCCAGGCCGTCCTGGAGGAGATCTCCGGCGGCCGCATGCACTACATGTTCAACCGCGTCGGCGGCCTCAAGGAGGACCTCCCGGCCGGCTGGCTCGGCCGGGCCCGCGCCGCCATCGCCGACGTCCGCACCCGCATGGACGTCTACGACAAGCTGGTCCGCGGCAACGAGATCTTCCGCGGCCGCACCCGCGGGGTGGGCGTCCTGTCCGCCGAGGCGGTGCACGCGTACGGGGTCTCCGGCCCCATCGCCCGCGCCTCCGGCGTCGACTTCGACCTGCGCCGCGACGAGCCGTACCTCGCCTACGGCGAACTCCAGGACGTCCTCCAGGTCGTCACGCGCACCGAGGGCGACTGCCTGGCCCGCTTCGAGGTCCTGCTGGACCAGACCCACAACGCCCTCGACCTGGCCGTGGCCTGCCTGGACCGGATGGCCGAGCTTCCGCCCGGGCCGATCAACCAGCGCCTGCCCAAGGTGCTGAAGGCGCCCGAGGGCGAGACGTACGCCTGGACCGAGAACCCCCTCGGGATCAACGGCTACTACCTGGTCTCCAAGGGAGAGAAGACCCCGTACCGGCTCAAGCTGCGCTCGGCCTCGTACAACAACATCCAGGCCCTGTCGGTCCTGCTGCCGGGCCAGCTCGTCGCCGACATGGTGGCGATCCTGGGCTCGCTGTTCTTCGTGGTCGGAGACATCGACAAGTGATCTCCGCGCCCCTCGCCGGCTATCTGCGGCGGCTCGGGTTCGCCGAACCGCCGCGCCCCACCGCCGAGGCGCTCTTCGCGCTCCAGCGGGCCCACCTCGAACGCATCCCGTACGAGAACCTCGACATCCAGCTCGGCCGGCCGCCCGGCATCGACCCCGAGCTGTCCGTGCGCCGCATCGCCGCCGGGCGCGGCGGGTACTGCCTGCACCTCAACGGCGCCTTCTCGGTGCTCCTGCGCGCCCTCGGCTACGACGTGACCCGGCACTTCGCCGCCGTGCACCTCGCGGCGGAGCGGGAGCGGCGCGACGCGACGGGCGACCACCTCGCGCTGACCGTACGGGTGGACGGCGCGGCGTACATGGTCGACACCGGGCTCGGCGACGGGCCGCACGAGCCGCTGCCGCTGCGCGCGGGCACCTACCGGCAGGGCGCCTTCACGTACCGGCTGGAGGAGCTGGGCGGTCCGGTGGCCGGCTGGCGGTACGTGAACGACGCCGGGTCCGCACCGGTGATGAACTTCCACGCGGGGCCCGCCGACATGGCCGAGTTCGAGGCCGAGCACCTGCGGATGTCCACCTCCGCGGAGTCCGGTTTCGTACGGACCCTCGCGCTGCTGCGGCGCGACGAGCGGGGTGTCGACGCGCTGCGGGGGCGGGTGTTGAGCCGGCTCGACCCGGTACGGGGCACCAGTGAGCGGGAGTTGGAGTCGCCAGGGGAGTTCTTCCGCGTCATCGAGGCCGTTTTCGGGCGCCGGCTCGACGATCTCACCGCGGCGGACCGGGGTGCGCTGTGGGCCCGGGTGGGGCGGGCGCACGAGGCGTGGCTGGCCGGCAAGGCGGGCAGGGGCGCCGGCGGGGCGGACACGGGTGGCGGCAGGGCAGACTTGGGGGCATGTCCCACTCCCCCCGCCGGGCCTGCCCCGCATGCGGCCGCGACTGCGCCGTGACCGCCGGCCGCATCGCCCGCCACGACCCCCCGGCCGGGCGCTCCCGCGGCGACCTGGTGTCCTGCCCCGGCTCGCGGGCCCGGGTGGTGCTCGGCGCGTCGGCGCCCGTACTGGACGGCTTCGTACTGCCGCAGCACCCGGGGCAGCTACCGCTGTTCTAGTGCTGTGGCCGGTACGGGGGCGTCACCTGCACGCGGGGGCTAGGAGATCGCGGTGCGGAGCTGGGCCACGTCGATCGGTTCCGTCTCGTCGTGGGCCGTCAGGTCGATGACCTGGCCCACCGCACGGTGTTCGGCGGTGGCCTGCTTGAACTCCGGTTCCGCGGCGCCCGGGGCGGATTCGGCCTTGTGGACCGCGAGGACCTCGGCGCCGACCACGTCGGCCAGGTCCTCGTTCTGGACCGACTCGATGACCGCACGGGCCTGCTCCGCGGTCTTGGTGCCGAAGAAGTCGAAGCCGCCCTCGACGCGGGACGCCGGCCGGCGCTGCGGGGAGTACGGGGCCACCGTGGCCGCCAGCCGGCGCGCGGGGACCGCGGCGGCCGGGCCACCGCCGCCCGGCGCGGGCCGGGAGTGCGCCTCCAGGGCCAGGGCCGCCGGAGCCGCCGACAGGGCGGCCGGTCCCGCCGGAGCCGGGGCGGCCGCCTCGGCCTTGCGGGCCAGCGCCGTCAGGGCGGCGTGGGCGCGGGCGTAGCCGACCGCGGTGGGCGCACCGGCGGAGGTGCGCTCTTCGGAGACGGGCGGAAGTTCCTTGGGCGCGGCGGCCGCCGGGGCCGCCGCGGCCTCGATGGCCAGCAGTCGGCGCCGTTCCAGGGCGCTCGCGCGCTCGGTCTCGGCGGTGGCGTACCGGCGCAGCAGGGCCGCGTGCTCGCCGCGCAGGCCCGCGAGTTCGACGCGCTTGGCCCGCAGCTTGGCGTCGAGCTTGCCGCGCAGCACCCGTGCCTCTTCGAGGTCGGACTCGAGCTCGGCTATTCGCTCCTCGGTCCGCCATTCGTCCTTGACCCGCTCGCGCGCGAGCTCCGCCACCCGGCGGCCGGCCGAGCGGTCCCAGGAGCGCATGACGACGGCGCCGGCGATCCCGGCGGCCGCGGTCAGGGCCACGAGCAGGCGCAGCGCCATCGGTTCCGCGAGCAGCCAGGCCGCGCCGGCGCTGGTGACGGACACACCGGCAACGGTCGTCGGCGTGAGCAGCCGGTGCAGGGGTTCGGGATTGCGGTGGCGTCCACGGGGCATGGCCTGAAATTTACAGGGCGTGGGCCGGGAGTGGGGTAGCCGTCCGGCAATTCGTTCCCGAGCAGTTACCCCACAATTCTCCATCAACCCCGCAACGGCTACTTCTTGAGCAGGCCCTTGGACTCCAGGTAGGCCTTCGCGACATCCGCGGGCTTCGCGCGCTCCGCGGCCACCTTGCGGTTCAGCTCGACCAGGTCCGCGGTGCTGAGCACCTTGGTGAGCTTGTCGAGCGCGGCCGCGATCTCCGGGGCGCCCGCGTCCTTGGCGTTGACCACCGGCAGGACGTTGTCGGCGTTCTGGAGCTTCTTGTCGTCCTCCAGCAGCACCAGGCCGTAGCTGTCGAGGGCGGCGTCCGTGGTCGTGGTCAGCACCAGCTGGTCGACGCCGTCCTTGACCGCCTGCTTGGCCTGCGGGGTGCCGACGCCCTTCGGGTCGATACCGGAAATGTCGATTCCGTATGTCTTCTTCAACCCGGGGGCGCAGAAGGGGCGGACGGCGCATTCGTCGGCCGCCGCGATCTTCACCTTGAGACCGGACTTACCCAGGTCGGAAAGGGTCTTGAGGTTGTTCTTCTGCGCGAATTCCCTGCTCACCGCGAAGGCGTTCTGGTCGATCGCCTCACCGGCCGGGAGCGCCTTCAGGCCCAGCGGACCGGCCAGCTTCTCCAGGGCCGCCACCGTCGCCGCCACGTCGCTCGACGCGACCGGCTTCTCGGTGGGCGCCTTCGAGCCGTTCACCTTGGCATTGAGGAACTCCGCGAGCGTGGCCGCGTACTCCGGGACCACGTCGATCTCGCCCTTCTCCAGGGACGGCTCGTACAGCTCACGGTTGCTGACCGTGGTGATCGAGGTGGTGTAGCCCGCACCCTTCAGGACCTGCGCGTACAGCTCGGCGAGCACGTCCGACTCGGTGAACCCGGCCGCGCCGATCACCAGCTTGCCGCCCTTGCCGCCCTCCGCGGAACCGGACGCGGGCGCCGGGGCGCCGCCGTCCTTGCTCTTCTCCAGGCTGTCGCCGCCGCACGCGGCGAGCGAGACGGTCAGGGCCACCGCGCACAGGGCAACGCCGAGGACGCGCGTGGACTTGCTCATGTTTGTGCTCCTTCAGGCTGAAGAGAAGAGGAGGTAAGAGGAGAGGGGACGGGGAAGAGGACGACCGGACGACCCGACGTCAGCGGGCCGCCGGCCGGAGGAACAGCCGGTCCGCCGCGATCAGCGCGCCCTCCACCAGCAGGGCCAGCGCCGCCACCAGCAGGGCGCCCGCGACGACCTGCGCGGTGTTGTACGTGTTGAAGCCGGCCGTGATGATCCGGCCGAGGCCGCCCTGCCCGACCATCGCGGCGATCGTGGCGGTGGCGATGACCTGGACGGCCCCCGAGCGCAGCCCCGTCATCACCAGGCCGCGCGCGAGCGGCAGTTCCACCCGCCAGAACAGCTGACCGCCCGACATCCCCATGCCCCGGGCGGCCTCCACCACGGAGCGGTCCACCTCGCGCATCCCGACGTAGGCGTTGGTCAGCAGCGGCGGGATGGCGAAGAGCACGAGGGCGGAGATGGTCGGCACGTACCCCGCGTTGCGCAACGGCGAGACCATGAACAGTGCCAGCACCGCGAACACCGGGACGGCCCGGCCGATGTTGGAGACGTTGACGGCGAGGGCCCCGCCCTTGCCGAGGTGGCCGAGCCACAGGCCGACGGGCAGCGCCACCGCGCAGGCGATGGCCAGGGCGATCCCGCTGACGTACACGTGCTCGCCGAGCCGGTGCCAGACGCCGCTCTCGCCGGACCAGTTGGCGCCGTTCGCCAGCCAGTCCCAGGCCCCTCCCACGACACCCATCCTCAGGACCCCCCGGCGCTGCGGGCGACCCGCGTCCACGGCGTCAGCAGCCGCTGTATGCCGAGCAGCAGCAGGTCCGCCACCAGCGCGAGCAGTACGCACAGCAACGAGGCGGTGAGCACCTGGGCCTTGAAGGAGCTGTTCACGGCCGGGGCGATGAGATTGCCGAGACCGCCCTTGCCGACGATGGAGCCCACCGTGGTCAGCGCGACCGTGGACACGGTGGCGATCCGCACCCCGGCGAGCAGCGCGGGCAGTGCCAGCGGCAGTTCGACCTGCCACAGCAGCCGTCCGGGGCCGTATCCCATGCCGCGCGCGGCTTCCCGTACCTCCTCGGGGACGGCTTCCAGGCCGGCCAGCACATTGCGGACCAGGATGGTCAGCGAGTACAGCACCAGGCCGGTCACCACCAGCGTCGCGGAAAGCCCGAACACGGGCAGCAGCAGGGAGAACATGGCGAGCGAGGGGATCGTGTAGAGCAGCGTCGTGACGCCGAGCACGGGGGCCGCCCAGCGGCGGCCGCGGCGGGCCAGCAGCGCGAGCGGCAGGGACACGGCGAGGCCGATCAGCACCGACAGGCCGGTGATCCAGACGTGTTCGACGGTGGCATCGGTGAGTTCCTGGGAGCGGGAGGTGACGTACTCCCAGCAGATCCAGTCGTTCGCCACCAGGCAGCTCTGCCCGGCCATGCCGCTCACCCCCTGTCGCCAGACCTGTCATCGAACGTACGTTGTAGCCGCATGCGCGGCCACGAGTGACCATAACCCCCGCCACCGACAATGGCCGGAATCGTTCGCAGGCACGCAACACTCCCCTTACAAACCCTTCGCCCATGGGGGCGGGCGGGTAGGGAAAGATGGCGAGGTGATCCGATTCGAGCAAGTGACCAAGCGGTACCCCGACGGGACGACGGCCGTCGCGGACCTGTCCTTCGAGGTGGCGGAGGGCGAGCTGGTCACGCTGGTGGGCCCGTCCGGCTGCGGCAAGACCACGACGATGAAGATGGTCAACCGGCTCATCGAGCCGACCTCCGGCCGCATCCTGCTGGACGGCGAGGACATCGCCGCGGCCGATCCGGTCGAACTGCGCCGCCGCATCGGGTACGTGATCCAGCAGGTCGGGCTGTTCCCGCACAAGACGGTGTTGGAGAACACGGCGACCGTGCCGCAGCTCCTCGGCACGCCGAAGGCCAAGGCCCGGGCGCGGGCCGCCGAGTTGCTCGAACTGGTGGGGCTGGACCCGGCCGTCCACGGGGGCCGCTACCCGGAGCAGCTCTCCGGCGGGCAGCGCCAGCGCGTCGGCGTCGCCCGCGCGCTGGCGGCGGACCCGCCGGTGCTGCTGATGGACGAGCCGTTCGGCGCGGTGGACCCGGTGGTGCGCGAGCGGCTGCAGAACGAGTTCCTGACGCTCCAGAAGACGGTGCGCAAGACGATCCTGCTCGTCACGCACGACCTGGAGGAGGCGATCCGGCTCGGCGACCGCATGGCGGTCTACGGGGCGGGCACCATCGAGCAGTTCGCGAGCCCGGCCGTGGTGCTCGCCGCCCCCGCCACCGAGTACGTGGCCTCCTTCGTCGGCGCCGACCGGGGCCTGAAGCGGCTCGCGGTCACCCCGGTGGAGGCGGCCGACCTGACGGCTCCGGCGCCGCGGGACAAGAACCCCGCCGTGTCGGTGGCGCTCGGGGCTTCGCTGCGCGAGGCGCTCGCCGCGCTGCTGCAGGAGGACTCGGGGCGGATCGGGGTCACGGACCCGGCCTCCGGCGCGCTGGTCGGCGTACTCACCCCGGAGGGCGTGCACCGGGCACTGCGCCGGGCCCAGTTGCAAGAGGCCTGACCGCGGGAGCGGGAGCGGGAGTGCGGGACCCCGGAAACCACGAAGGCCGGCCACGAGGGCCGGCCCTGGGCGAAACGGGGTGGATCGGGGCGGATCGGGGGATCGGGGTGAATCGGGATCCACCGACAGGACGCAGGAGCGCCGCCGGCCCCCCAGGCTCAGGCCTGGATGCGCCCGCTCATCCACACCAGCATCGGCGGGATCTCCCGGCGCCACGTGTTGAAGTTGTGGCCACCGCTGTCGAGGATGATCGACGAGACCCGGTCCGGGCTCTTGACCTTCTTGATGAACTTCCTGGTGTCGGAGAGGTTCGGCTCGCCCTTCTCGCTGCTGGTGACGAGGAAGGACGTACCGGTCGGGGTCTTGTGATCGATGCTCTGCAGGACGTCCGCACGCTTCTTCAGCTTGTCGTCCCCGTGGAACAGGTCACCGGTCGTCGGGTCGTCCGCCGCGTCGTAGTACGCCGACAGGCCCGCGGCGGCACCGAAGGTCTGCGGGTAGTGCGCGGCGATCTTCAGGGCGCAGTAGCCGCCCGTCGAGTTCCCGATGAAGCCCATGTTCTGCGGCTTCTTGCCGACCCGGAAGGTGTCCGTGATGGCCTGCGGCAGGTCCACGGCGAAGAAGGTCTCCGTCTGCGGCCCGCCCGGTATGTCCACGCACTCGGTGTCACGCGGCGGCGCGATGGTGGGGCGCAGCATGACCAGGATCATCGGCTTCATCTTGCCCGCCTTGGCCTGCTTGAAGGCCGTCATCGGGTAGTTCAGCCCTTTGATCAGGTTCTCGGCGGTGCCCGGGTAGCCGGTCAGCACGATGGACGCGGGGAACGTCTTGTCCTTGTGCTGCGGCTGGAAGTACTCGGGCGGCAGCCACACGTAGCCTGGGCTGGTTATCTTCGACTTCTGGCCGGTTATGGCAACCTTCAGGATCTGACCCCCGACCTGCGGCTTGCCGCCGCCGGGCACGTCCAGCTTCTGCTTGTCGACGACCTTGATGTCCTCGCTGCTCATCGAGTGGTCGATGACCTTGCCGATGGACGTCTCCTGGCCGAGCAGGTCGGCCCAGGACCCGTAGAAGAGGAAGGACTTGTTCGCCGCGAGCCCCACCGCCGAGAACAGCGCCAGCTGAGTGGCCAGCAGGAGGCCGATACGGCCGATCAGCGCGCGCCAGGTGCGGCCCGAGAGCCGCGGCCAGAACCAGACCGTGGCTGCGAACAGCAGCACACCGGCGACAATGGCCAGCGCCAGAACCGTATTACTGGTGAGACCCATGAGCAGTCAGTCGACTTTCTATGGCAGGACTAGATTTTTTCTCGACGGAAGAGTGAACCCGCTCCTCCTCGATGTCGTCCTAATGGACGCACCACACTCCGGAGGCTGTCGCGGCCTTCGGCCACATGATCTCTCGCGGAGCAACGGGAAGCGATGTCTAGCAGGATAGATGGCGATAAGTCCGGACAGGTTCCGAAGCGGGTCAGCCGAATCCTTCGCGGCCCACGACCGGAGTCCGTCCCGGGCCTGGTAGGTACGGCCGTCATGATCGTCGGCCTGCTGGACATCGCGGCGGGAGTCTTCCCGCGATTCCGGCACAGCAAAATCCACGCGGTCACCGAGGTGCTGCCCGGCTCTCTGGGGCCGTTCGCCGCAGCCCTCTCCATCAGCGCGGGCGTGCTGCTGCTGATGCTCGCGCACGGCCTCAAGCGCCACAAGCGCCGCGCCTGGCGGGCCGCAGTGGTCCTGCTGCCCGCCGGAGCCGTGGCCCAGTTTACGTACCGGCACTCGATCCTCGGTGTAGTCATCGCGGCGGTGCTCCTCACGCTGCTCCTGCGCCACCAGGGTGAATTCAAGGCGCTGCCCGACCCGCGCAGCCGCTGGAAGGCGCTGGCCAACTTCGTGCTGATGAGCGCCGGCTCCATCGGGCTCGGTCTGGTCATCGTCAACTCGCACCCCGGCCGCGTCGTCGGCAATCCGGGTATTTCCGAGCAGATCAGCCACGTCGTCTACGGGCTCTTCGGCTTCGAGGGACCCGTCGACTACGCCGGCCGGGTGTCCTGGACCGTCGGCTACTCGCTGGGCGCCCTCGGCATGCTGACCGCGCTGACCACCATCTACCTGGCCTTCCGCCCCGAGCACCCGGCGGCCCGGCTCACCTCCGACGACGAGACCAAGCTGCGCGAGCTGCTCGCCAAGCACGGCGGCCGCGACTCGCTCGGCCACTTCGCGCTCCGCCGCGACAAGGCCGTCGTCTTCTCCCCCAGCGGCAAGGCCGCGGTCACCTACCGCGTCGTCTCCGGTGTGATGCTCGCCTCCGGCGACCCCATCGGCGACGTCGAGGCCTGGCCCGGCGCCATCGAGCGGTTCATGGAGGAGGCCAAGGCCCACTCCTGGACCCCGGCCGTCGTGGGCTGCAGCGAGACCGGGGGCGAGGTCTGGACCCGCGAGACCGGTCTGGACGCGCTGGAACTCGGCGACGAGGCCATCGTCGACGTCAAGGACTTCTCCCTCGCCGGCCGCCCCATGCGCAACGTCCGCCAGATGGTCAAGCGCATCGAGCGCAACGGCTACACCACCAAGGTCCGCCGCGTCAGCGAGCTGACCGCGACCGAACTGGAGCAGGTGCGCGGCGCCGCCGAGGCCTGGCGCGGCACCGACACCGAGCGCGGGTTCTCCATGGCCCTGGGCCGGGTCGGCGACGAGGGCGACGGCGACTGCTACATCGCCACCGCGCACCGCGTCGAGGAGGGCGACACCTCCCCGTACGGCGACCTGAAGGCCGTCCTGCACTTCGTACCGTGGGGCAACGACGGCATGTCGCTGGAGCTGATGCGCCGCGACCGCGCCGCCGACCCCGGCATGAACGAGCTGCTGATCGTGGCCTCCCTGCAGGAGGCCCCGTCCCTGGGCATCGAGAAGGTCTCGCTGAACTTCGCGATGTTCCGCGCGGCCCTCGCCCGCGGCGAGAAGATCGGCGCCGGCCCGGTGCTGCGGATGTGGCGCGGCCTGCTGGTCTTCCTCTCCCGCTGGTTCCAGATCGAGTCGCTGTACAAGTTCAACGAGAAGTTCCGCCCCCGCTGGGAGCCGCGCTTCATGGTCTACCGCCAGACCCGCGACCTGCCCCGCATCGGCTTCGCCGTGATGCAGGCCGAGGGCTTCGTGTCGCTGGCCCTGCCCCGGCTGTTCGCCAGCCGGCGCCGCCCCAAGCCGGTCCGTACCTGCGCCCACACCCACATGGGCCCGGTCCCGGTCCAGGCCGAGCGCGAGGTGCAGGCCGCGTAGGCGGAAAGCCATCCCGGGGCCCCGGCAGCCGAAAGGCTCCGGGGCCCTGTCATATCCAGGTCAGGCCTACCCTTGGACCCATGAACACGAAGCACGGAGCCGCCGACAGGGGCCGGGTCACAGGTCTGCCGGAATGGGACCGCTGCGGAGTCATGGGCGTCGTCAACGTCACCCCGGACTCCTTCTCCGACGGCGGCCGCTGGTTCGACACCACCGCGGCCGTCAAGCGCGGACTCGACCTCGTCGTCCAGGGCGCCGACCTCGTGGACGTCGGCGGCGAGTCCACCCGCCCCGGCGCCTCCCGCGTAGACGAGGAAGAGGAGCTGCGCCGCGTCGTACCCGTGGTGCGCGGCCTGGCCTCCGAGGGCGTCGTCGTCTCCGTGGACACCATGCGCGCCTCCGTCGCCGCCCGGGCCGTCGCCGCCGGCGCGACGCTGGTCAACGACGTCAGCGGCGGCCTCGCCGACCCCGGCATGATCCCGGCCGTCGCCGCCGCCGAAGTGCCGTTCGTGGTCATGCACTGGCGCGGCTTCAGCGACGGCATGAACAGCCTCGCCGTCTACGACGACGTGCTCGGCGAGGTCACCGCCGAGCTGAGCGCCCGTATCGACGCCGTGGTCGGCGGCGGGATCGCCCCCGAGCGGCTCCTGGTCGACCCCGGCCTCGGCTTCGCCAAGAACGCCGAGCACGACCTGGCCCTGGTCGCCCACCTGCCCCGGCTGCGCGCGCTCGGCTTCCCGCTGCTCGTCGCCGCCTCGCGGAAGCGTTTCCTCGGCCGGGTCCTGGCCGGCGCCGCCGACGCCGCGCCGCCGCCGGCCCGCGAGCGCGACGCCGCCACCGCCGCGGTGTCCGCGATCGCCGCCCAGCAGGGCGCCTGGGCGGTACGGGTCCACGAGGTACGGGCGAGCGCGGACGCGGTTCGGGTGGCCCGCGCCGTGGAAGGGGCTCTGTGAGCCGCATCGACCAAGAACCCGACCGCGAAGGAGCCCAGTGAGCAAAACCGACATCGAAGCGGTCGAAGAGGTCAACACGGCCTTCTACGAGGCCATGGAGCAGGGGGACTTCGACTCGCTGTCGGCGCTCTGGCTGGAGGACGAGATCTCCTGCGTGCACCCGGGCTGGCCCGTCCTGTCGGGCCGCGGCGAGGTCCTGCGCTCGTACGCGCTGATCATGTCCCACACCGACTACATCCAGTTCTTCCTCACCGACACCAAGGTGACGGTCATCGGTGACACCGCCCTGGTGACCTGCACGGAGAACATCCTCAGCGGCGGCCCCGCCGAGGAGGCGGGCGAGCTCGGCCCACTGGTCGGCCAGCTGGTGGTCGCCACGAATGTGTTCCGACGCACATCGCAGGGCTGGCGGCTCTGGTCCCACCACGGTTCTCCCGTCCTCACGGACTCCGACGAGGACGACGAGGAGCAGCCCTCCTGACCCCTCCGGCAGGGGCGGGGGTGTTTCGCAGGTAAATTCGAGGACGGACGACGCCGACCGCACTCGGCGCAGGCCCATGGCCCCGGGGAAGCCCCGGGTCCGGAAGCACTTACGAAAGCAGGAGTGATTCGCGTGGATCGTGTCGCGCTGCGCGGCCTCAAGGCTCGCGGGCACCACGGCGTCTTCCCCCGGGAGCGCGAGGAAGGCCAGACCTTCATCGTCGACCTGGTGCTGCACATCGACACCCGCCCCGCGGCGGCAGACGACGACCTGGCGAAGACCGTGCACTACGGGGTCGTCGCCGAAGAGGTCGTCGACGTGGTCCAGGGAGAGCCCGTCGACCTGATCGAGACCCTCGCCGAGCGGATCGCCCAGCAGTGCCTCAAGCACGAAGCGGTGGCGCAGGTGGAGGTGGTCGTCCACAAACCGGACGCGCCCATCACCGTCCCCTTCGACGACGTGACCATCACGATCACCCGGAGCCGCGCATGAACAACGGACAGAACGCCCAGAGCGACCCCACCGTCCAGCCGGTACCCGCATCCGTCGTCGAGGCCGTCGACGCAGCGGATGTCACCCTCTCCAACCCAAAATGGGCCGTCGTCGCGCTCGGCGCGAACCTCGGCAACCGCCTGGAGACCCTCCAGGGCGCCATCGACGCCCTCGGTGACACCCCGGGCCTGCGGGTCAAGGCCGTCTCCCCCGTCTACGAGACGGAGCCCTGGGGCGTGGCCCCCGGCTCGCAGCCCTCGTACCTCAACGCGGTCGTCGCCATCAAGACCACCCTGCCGCCGTCCTCGCTCCTGGAGCGCGGCCACGCCATCGAAGAGGCCTTCGACCGCGTCCGCGAGGAGCGCTACGGCCCGCGCACGATCGACGTCGACATCGTCTCGTACGCCGACGTGGTCTCCGACGACCCGGTCCTGACCCTCCCGCACCCCCGGGCCCACCAGCGCGCCTTCGTACTGGCCCCCTGGCACGACATCGACCCCGAGGCCCTGATCCCCGGCCACGGCCCCGTCTCCACGCTCCTGGCCGAAATCGGCCTGTCGGGCATCACGACGCGCCCCGACCTGGAACTCCGCCTGCCGGAGTAGTCGTTAGCCTGTGGACTGCTGACGGAGTGGTGCCAAGAGCGGGGACGGGCAAGTGAAGCAACTGAGGCCGGCGGTCCTGGCCGGCATCTTTTTGATCGCCGGGGTCGTGTCCTGGGCGGGTGCCCGGCTGTGGAATGCCTACGGCAGCCTGCCGGGGGTGCCGCTGGCCGCGCCGATCGTGCTCGCGGTGATCGCGGTGGTGCTCTTCGCGACCGCGCTGTCCCTGCGTGCCCGGCTGCGGGCCCAGCGTGAGCGGCGACCGGGCGCCAAGGGCGTGGAGCCGCTGATGGCGGCCCGCGCCGTGGTCTTCGGGCAGGCCAGCGCCCTGGTGGCGGCCCTCGTGGCGGGGATGTACGGCGGGGTGGGCGTCTTCCTGCTGACGGACTCCCTCGACGTCCCCGCCCGCCGCGACCAGGCCTGGTACGCCGGCTTCTCGGTCCTGGCGGGCGCGGCCGTCATCGCCGCCGCCCTCTTCCTGGAGCACGTTCTGAAGCTCCCGGAGGACGAAGACACCCCGGAAGCCCCGGCCCGCGCCTAGGCCTAGGCCGGGGCCGGGGTCAGTCCCGGGCGGACAGCCGCTCCCACAGGGGCGGCTCCAGCGGTCCCAGGTCCTCCCAGTGGCAGAACTGCAGGTCCGCGAGGAAGCCGTCGTACGCGAAGAGCATCGCCTCGCCGACGTAGACGTCCTCGGCGGTCACCAGTGCCCCGTCCGCCACCACCGGGCCCTGTCCCCCGGCCACCGGCGCGGGCGCCACGGCGTCCGCGTCCACGCGCAGGTACACGCAGGGGCACGAGCACGCTCCGTGGTTCATCAGCGTGAACGGAAGCTGCTCCCGGTAGCCGCGCCGCGCGTCCCCGGCCAGCAGCGCCTCCAGGCACCGCCGTACGTCCTCGCTCAGCGGCTCCCAGGCGGTATCCCCCGGCACGCGGCTCAACGGGCGATGATCAGGCTCATGGCCTCGTTGCGGGTCGCGGGGTCGCGGAGCTGGCCGCGGACCGCCGAGGTGATGGTCTTCGCGCCGGGCTTGCGCACGCCGCGCATGGTCATGCACATGTGCTCGCACTCGATGACCACGATGACCCCGCGCGGGTCGAGGATCTCCATCAGGGAGTCCGCTATCTGCGTGGTCAGCCGCTCCTGCACCTGCGGGCGGCGGGCGAACACGTCCACCAGGCGGGCCAGCTTCGACAGGCCGGTGATCTTGCCGTCGGTGGACGGGATGTAGCCGACGTGCGCCACACCGTGGAAGGGCACCAGGTGGTGCTCACAGTTCGACATGACCTCGATGTCCTTGACCAGGACCATCTCGTCGTGGCCCAGGTCGAAGGTGGTCGTCAGGACCTCTTCGGGCTTCTGGTAGAGGCCGGCGAATATCTCCTTGTACGCCCGCGCCACACGCGCCGGCGTCTCCAGCAGGCCTTCGCGGTCCGGGTCCTCGCCGACCGCGATCAGGAGCTCTCGGACGGCCGCCTCGGCACGCTTCTCGTCGAACTCGCCGATCGTGCCCTCGCCGCCGGTCAGGGTCACTGGGTCGGTCATCTCTGCCTCGTTCCTGTGTTCACTCGCGGACACGTGAAAGTGCCGCGCCCCCCAGGCTAGAACCCGGGGGGCGCGGCATCCATTCCGGACCTCGTCGGCCCGTCGCCCTACTCGGCGCGGTCCTCCGGGGAGGGCTCCGGGGACTTCTCCACGGAGACGGTCGGCTGGGTGGCGGCCGAGGTTCCGTTCGCCGAGTTCGTCAGCTGGAGCTCCTTGGGAGAGAGCACCGGCGGGCGGGTCGACGGGGTGCGGTGCGAGGAGCCGGTCCACGCCGGGCGGGCCGGGCGCTTCACGATCGTCGAGAAGACCTCGGCGATCTGCTCCTTGTTCAGCGTCTCCTTCTCGAGGAGGGCGAGGACGAGGTTGTCGAGGACGTCGCGGTTCTCGACCAGGATCTCCCAGGCCTCGTTGTGCGCGGTCTCGATGAGCTTCTTGACCTCTTCGTCGACCAGCGCCGCGACCTCTTCCGAGTAGTCCCGCGGGTGCGACATCTCGCGCCCGAGGAACGGCTCGGTGTTGTCGCCGCCGAACTTGATCGCACCGAGACGCTCGGTCATGCCGTACTGCGTGACCATGGCCCGCGCCGTGGCGGTGGCCTTCTCGATGTCGTTCGCCGCGCCCGTGGTCGGGTCGTGGAAGACCAGTTCCTCGGCCGCGCGCCCGCCCAGCATGTACGCCAGCTGGTCGAGCATCTCGTTGCGCGTGGTGGAGTACTTGTCCTCGTCGGGCAGGACCATGGTGTAGCCCAGGGCCCGGCCGCGGGACAGGATCGTGATCTTGTGGACCGGGTCGGAGTTCGGGGAGGCCGCCGCGACCAGGGCGTGTCCGCCCTCGTGGTACGCGGTGATCTTCTTTTCCCGGTCCGACATGATCCGGGTCCGCTTCTGCGGGCCCGCCACGACGCGGTCGATCGCCTCGTCCAGCATGTGGTTGTCGATCAGCTTCAGGTCCGAGCGGGCGGTCAGCAGCGCCGCCTCGTTCAGGACGTTGGCGAGATCGGCACCGGTGAAGCCGGGGGTGCGGCGGGCGACGGCCGAGAGGTCGACGTCCGGCGCGACCGGCTTGCCCTTCTGGTGGACCTTGAGGATCTCCAGACGGCCCTGCATGTCCGGACGGTCGACCGCGATCTGGCGGTCGAAGCGGCCGGGGCGCAGGAGTGCCGGGTCGAGGATGTCCGGACGGTTCGTGGCGGCGATCAGGATGACGCCGCCCTTCACGTCGAAGCCGTCCATCTCGACCAGCAGCTGGTTGAGGGTCTGCTCGCGCTCGTCGTGACCGCCGCCGAGACCCGCACCACGGTGCCGGCCGACGGCGTCGATCTCGTCGACGAAGACGATCGCCGGGGCGTTGGCCTTGGCCTGCTCGAACAGGTCACGCACACGCGACGCACCGACACCGACGAACATCTCGACGAAGTCGGAACCGGAGATCGAGTAGAAGGGAACACCGGCCTCGCCCGCGACGGCACGCGCGAGCAGGGTCTTTCCGGTGCCGGGCGGGCCGTAGAGCAGCACGCCCTTGGGGATCTTGGCGCCGACGGCCTGGAACTTCGCCGGCTCCTGGAGGAACTCCTTGATCTCGTGGAGTTCCTCGACGGCCTCGTCCGAGCCCGCGACATCGGCGAACGTCGTCTTCGGGGTGTCCTTGGTGATGAGCTTGGCCTTGGACTTCCCGAAGTTCATCACTCGGGAGCCGCCGCCCTGCATCTGATTCATCAGGAACAGGAACACGACGACGATGAGGACGAAGGGCAGGAGCGAGAGCAGCACGCTCAGGAACGGGCTGGTCTTGTCCGGCGCGACCTTGTAGCCGTCCGGGATCTGACCGGCTTCGTACTTGCTCTGGAGGTTCTGGGCGAGCTGGACGCCCTGGTCCCCGATGTAGTTGGCCTGGAACTTGGTGCCGGAATTGTCGGCGAGCTTCTGGTCCTTCTTCAGCTCGACCTTGATCATCTGGCTGTCGCCGGTGGTGAGCTCGGCGCTCTGCACCTGGCCACTGTTGATCGCCTTGACGACCTCGCTGGTGTCCACCGTCTTGTAGCCGCCGCCGGAGCCGACGACATTCATCAACACGACCACGGCGAGGACGGCCAGCACGATCCACATGACCGGCCCACGGAAGTATCGCTTCACGTCCATCCATACGGGGCGCCAGGCACCCCGTCCCTCCTGCCCGTAGGTAAATGCTGCTGTGAGTAAAGACTGTTCTTCGGAATGTACCCCTGAATTGTCACCCGCGGCCTCGTGGGACGGCTGACAGACCCGCCTTCCCATGCTCCAACGGCGGGAATCGTTCCAGGGTTCCCCTGCCGGGGCAGCCGGTCCGGCCGCCCCCGCCGAGTACCGCCGCCTCAGCCGCCGTAGACGTGCGGGGCGAGCGTGCCGACGAACGGCAGGTTGCGGTACTTCTCCGCGTAGTCGAGGCCGTAGCCGACGACGAACTCGTTCGGGATGTCGAAGCCGACCCACTTCACGTCGATGGCGACCTTCGCGGCGTCGGGCTTGCGCAGCAGCGTGACGACCTCGAGGGAGGCGGGCTCGCGGGAGCCCAGGTTCGACAGCAGCCAGGAGAGCGTCAGGCCCGAGTCGATGATGTCCTCGACGATCAGGACGTGCTTGCCCTTGATGTCGGTGTCCAGGTCCTTCAGGATCCGGACCACTCCCGAGGACTGGGTCCCGGCGCCGTAGGAGGACACCGCCATCCAGTCCATGGTGAGCGGGGTGGACAAGGCGCGCGCCAGGTCCGCCATGACCATCACCGCGCCCTTGAGGACACCGACGATGAGCAGGTCCTTGCCCGCGTACTCCGCGTCGATCTTCGCGGCCAGCTCGGCCAGCTTCGAGTCGATCTCTTCCTTGGTGATGAGCACCGACTGGAGGTCGCTGCCCATGTCCTTCTCGTCCACCCGCATCACTTTCGTTGTCGGCCGGGGCTCCGGGGGGTACCCCCGGAGGACTCAGCCGTGTTCAGCACCAATCAGCCCTGCCGGATGACAAGTCTGCCACCCTGCCGCTGGGCCTCGACCCGGCCGGGCAGGTTGATGGCGCCCTGGCCGCGCCATCCGGTGATGAGCCGGTCGACTTCCTCGATGTGGCGGGCGAAGAGGGAGCCTGCGGGGGAGCCCGCCGCGACGACGGCGCGGCGCAGTACGCGGCGCCGGACGGCCGGGGGCAGGGCGTAGAGCTTGGCGCACTCCAGGCGGCCGTCCTCGTCCCGTACGCCGGTCTCGGCCTCGGCGGCCCATGCGTCCAGGGCGTCGGCGTCGTCGCGGGACAGCTGGGCGGTGCGGGCGAGCGCTTCGACGACTCCCTTGCCGAGCGCCTTCTCGAGGGCGGGCAGTCCCTCGTGGCGCAGCCGGGAGCGCGTGTAGGCGGGGTCGATGTTGTGCGGGTCGTCCCAGACGGGCAGGGACTGGACCATGCAGGCCTTGCGGGCGGTCTGGCGGTCCACCTGGAGGAAGGGGCGGCGGTAGCGGTTCGTCCGGCCGGGGCCGCCGGACTTCTCGGCCATGCCGGAGAGGGAGCGGATGCCGGAGCCGCGGGCGAGGCCCAGCAGGACGGTTTCGGCTTGGTCGTCGCGGGTGTGGCCGAGCAGCACCGCGACGGCGCCCAGCCGGTCGGCGGCCTCGTCCAGGGCCGCGTAGCGGGCGTCGCGGGCGGCGGCCTCGGGTCCGCCGTCGCGGCCGACGCGCACGGCGACGGACTCCACCGGGTCGAGGCGGAGCGCGGTCATACGGGTGACGACCTCGGCGGCGCGCAGGTCGGAGCCGGCCTGGAGTCCGTGGTCGACGGTGATGCCGCCGGCCCGGATGCCGAGCTTGGGGGCCTCGAAGGCGAGGGCGGAGGCGAGCGCCATGGAGTCGGCGCCGCCGGAGCAGGCGACGAGCACGAGTGGCAGGGTGCCGCCGGGGGTGCGACCGTCGGTGCCACGGCCTGCGACGCCGGAAGCGGCGGTGGATGCGGAAGCGGATGCGTGAGCGGGAAGCTCGGTGAGGTCGGTCAGGACGTCGTGGAGTACGCGGCGGACCGCCAGGCGTATCGCTGCGACCGCAGGATGGGGACCCATGTCCGGTGCCCTTCGGTGGAGTTCGGATGCCTCGGAGGCTTGGGGAGGGTGATGCGGGTGGTGTGCCGGGGGTGCTGTCCGACGCCCCCGCCGCGGGGCGGGGTTGTCACTCAGAGTGCGTCGATGGTGACAGAACCGAGCCGTTCCCCGAGCATCGCACGCCCTTCCACGGCCCACGGTCCCTCGGACGGGTGACGCTGCTTCCCCCAGAGGGACATGTTTACGCCCCTCGTGTCACTCCACTTCACTTCCCTGAGTTCTCTTCGCTCCCCTTGCGGTGCACACGGGCGACCCAGTCCGCGGGCTTGGCGATCTCGGCCTTGGTCGGCAGCGTGTTCGGGGAGGTCCAGACCCGGTTGAAGCCGTCCATGCCCACCTGGCCGACGACGGCCCGTACGAAACGCTCGCCGTCGCGGTACTGGCGCAGCTTCGCGTCGAGTCCGAGCAGCTTGCGCAGGGCGGCGTCGAGGCGGCCCGCGCCGCTGGCCCGGCGCTGCTGAAACTTCTCCCGGATCTCGGCGACCGAGGGCACCACCTCGGGGCCGACCCCGTCCATGACGAAGTCGGCGTGGCCCTCCAGCAGGGACATGACGGCGGTGAGGCGGGCCAGCACCTCGCGCTGCTCGGGCGTCTGCACGAGCTCGACCAGGGAGCGGCCGTCCTCGCCCCGCTCGGCGTCGGGCCGGGCGCCGGCGAAGGACTGGGCGGCCTCGCGCAGGCGCTCCAGCACGGTCATCGGGTCGACCTCGGTGGCGCCGAGGAACGTCTGGATTTCGCCCTCGAGGTGTTCGCGGAGCCACGGGACGGCCGTGAACTGGGTACGGTGCGTCTCCTCGTGCAGGCAGACCCAGAGCCGGAAGTCGTGCGGGTTCACCCCCAGCTCGCGCTCGACGTGCACGATGTTCGGCGCGACGAGCAGCAGGCGGCCGCCGCCCGCCGGGGAGCCCGGCAGCTCGCGGGTGACCGGCGCGAAGGTCTCGTACTGGCCCAGTACGCGGGAGGCCAGGAAGCTGAGCAGCATGCCCAGCTCGACGCCGGTGACCTTGCCGCCGACCGCGCCGAGCACGGCCGCTCCGGGGGTGCCTGCGCGGCGGTCCTGCATCTTGCCGAGCAGGGGCGCCAGGAGCTCGCGGAAGCCGGCCACATTGGCCTTGACCCAGCCGGCCCGGTCCACGACGAGGACGGGGGTGTCGGGGAGGCCGCCGCTCTCGGGCAGCATCCGGGTGAACTCGCGTACGTGCCGTTCCGAGGTCTTGGCGTGCCTGCGCAGCTCCGCGACGACGGCCCGGGCCTCGTCCCGGCTGACCTCCGGGCCGGGGCGCACGAGCCGGGTCGCGGTCGCCACCGCGAGGTTCCAGTCGACCATCTCCGCACCACCGATGCTCGTCATGCGTCAACCGTACGTGGACCAGCCCCCGGGCGGACCCCCCAGGAAGCCGTCAGGCAGTGCTCAGGGAGTCGTCGCGACCGCGGCGGCCAGCTTGTCGAGGGCCTTCTCGGCGCCTTCCGCGGCCGGGCTGTTCGCCGTGAGGAAGGCGAAGGCCAGCAGTCGCCCGGAGGGGTCCACGACGGTTCCGGCGAGGGAGTTGACCCCGGTCAGGGTTCCCGTCTTGGCCCGCAGCACTCCGGCCGCCGGGGAGGTGCCGGCATTGCGGGTGCGCAGGGTGCCGGTGAAGCCTGCGACGGGCAGCCCGGTGAGTACGGGGCGCAGCTCGGGCCGCCGGGGGTCGGCGGCCTTGGCGAGCAGGCCGGTCAGCAGGCCGGCGCTGACCTTGTCGGTACGGGCCAGGCCGCTGCCGTCGGCGAAGCGGCAGCCGGCGACGTCGACGCCGAGCGAGGCGAGCCGGTCGGTGACGGCCTGCTCGGCGCCCTCGAAGCCGGCGGGCCGGCCGGAGGCGAGGGCGGTCTGGCGTGCCAGCGCCTCGGCGATGTCGTTGTCGCTGTTGGTCAGCATCCGCTCGACGAGCCCGGCCAGCGGGGTCGAGAGGGTGGTGGCGAGCGGGACCGCGCCGGCCGGGGCGGTGGCCCTGGCGGGTTCGCCGGTGACCTTGATGCCGCGTTCCTTGAGCAGGGCGGCGAAGGCGCGGGCGGTGTCCCCGGAGGGGTCCTCGGTGCGTTCGACCGGCCCGGAGGCGGAGTCGTCGGGGCGGCCCTCGTCGGCCGTCAGGGCGGTGACGGGGGCGAGGTTGTCGTTGCGGCCGATCGGGTGGCGGACGGCGCCGGTGTACAGGGAGTCGTCGTAGCCGAGGCCCACGGTGTCGGTGCCGGCGGCCTTGAGGGCCTGCGCGGTGTCGGCGGCCAGGGCGACGAGGCTGCCGCCGGGGCCGGCGGGGGCCTTCTTCTTCGCGGTGAGCGAGGGGTCGCCGCCGCCGACCAGGACGATCTGGCCGGGGCCGGCGCCGGGGGTCACGGTGGTCCGGATCCGGTGCTCGGGCCCGAGGGCGGCGAGCGCGGCCGCGGCGGTGGCGATCTTGATGGTGGAGGCGGGGGTCATGGCCTCCCGCGCCCCGGACTCGTACAGGACCTGCCCGGTGGCGGTGTCGATCACCGAGGCGCTGCGCACGTTCCCCAGCGCGGGGTCCGCGAGCAGCGGCCGGAGCGCGGCGGCGAGCCCCCCGGGGTCCACCGCGCCGGCCTTCGCGGCGCCGCCGGGGCCGACGGCGGCCAGCACCCCGGGGGCGCTCGGGGCGGCCTGCGGGAGCGCTCCGGCCGCGTCGGCGCCGTGATCTGCGCCACCCGTGAGGCTCCAGGAGGCGGCCTTGTCCCGCTCGGCCTTACGCTGGCCGGAGTCCCAAGGACCGGCGGCGCCCACCGCCACCGCCGAAAGGGCGAGGCCGGCGACGGCCGACCCGGCGATGAGCTGCCACGTCTTGGCCAATGGCACCTCGGACCAGCCCCTTTCGCGATCACACATATGCGTGAGGGACACTTAACCACTGCGTCTTGCCGCGAGCATGGCACCCCACCCGGCAGGGCTGGGCCGGACGCGCGCGTATTGAATCAAATGCGGTCTCGAAGCGATTCGGGCTGCTGAAGCTGATCATGGAGGAGCAGGACGTGGAGTTCGACGTCACCATCGAGATCCCCAAGGGTTCGCGGAACAAGTACGAGGTCGACCACGAGACCGGCCGGATCCGTCTGGACCGTCGCCTCTTCACCTCGACCAGCTACCCGGCCGACTACGGCTTCGTCGAGAACACCCTCGGCGAGGACGGCGACCCGCTGGACGCGCTGGTCATCCTTGACGAGCCGACCTTCCCGGGCTGCCTCATCAAGTGCCGCGCGATCGGCATGTTCCGCATGACGGACGAGGCGGGCGGCGACGACAAGCTGCTGTGCGTGCCGGCCTCCGACCCGCGTGTGGAGCACCTGCGGGACATCCACCACGTGTCCGAGTTCGACCGCCTGGAGATCCAGCACTTCTTCGAGGTCTACAAGGACCTGGAGCCGGGCAAGTCGGTCGAGGGTGCGGACTGGGTCGGCCGCGCCGAGGCCGAGGCCGAGATCGAGGCCTCGTACAAGCGCCTCGAGGCCCAGGGCGGCCACCACTAGGCTCCGCCGGTGTGCGGGGCCGACGGGGGTTTCCCCCCGGCCCCTCCGGCACGGGCGCGACAGCGGGCGGTACCCCCGACGGGGGGTGCCGCCCGCTGTCGCGTTCCGTCCCCGGGGCTCCGCCCCGGGACGCTGGGGAGGAAACGGTTCCGCATACTGATACCGCTGGTGGTCGCAAGAGTGGAGGACGCGTGGCGGAGGCCGACGGGGCAGAGGACAGGAAGCCCACGTCCGACGAGGCACACAGCGCCTTCACTCCTCCGCCGGGCATGGGGCCGGACGCGTCCGAGGAGGACCAGCCGACCTCGGAGTTCGCCGTCCCCGACGGCCTGGCGGCGCTGCCCGCCGAGCCGGAGGAGGGTTCCGCCTTCGCGACCCCGGCCACCTACAGCGCCGCGCAGTCCCCGCCCGCCTACACCCCCGGCCCGGGCCTCCCCGTCGCCTCCCCCTGGCAGGACCGCATGCGCACGATGCTGCGCATGCCGGTCGACGTACGACCCGTGCCCGAGCCGGTGCAGAAGCAGACCGAGGCCGGGCCCGCCGTGGGCCGCGTACTCGACCTCACCCTGCGCATCGGCGAGCTGCTGCTCGCGGGCGGCGAGGGCGCCGAGGACGTGGAGGCCGCGATGTTCGCGGTGGCCCGCAGCTACGGGCTGGACCGCTGCGAGCCCACCGTCACCTTCACCATGCTGTCCATCACCCACCAGCCCTCGCTCGTGGACGACCCGGTCTCGGCGAACCGGACCGTGCGCCGCCGCGGTACCGACTACAACCGGCTCGCGGCCGTGTTCCGCCTGGTGGACGACATCAGCGCCCACGAGGTCGACATCTCGCTGGAGGAGGCCTACCGCCGCCTCGCCGAGATCCGCCGCAACCGCCACCCCTACCCCGGCTGGATGCTGACGGCCGCCGCCGGACTGCTCGCCGGGGCGGCCTCCACGCTCGTCGGCGGCGGGGTCCTCGTCTTCTTCGCAGCGGCGATCGGCGCGGTCCTGGGTGACCGCCTCGCCTGGCTGTGCGCGGGGCGCGGGCTGCCGGAGTTCTACCAGTTCGTGGTCGCCGCCATGCCGCCCGCCGCGATCGGGGTCGCGCTGAACATGACGGGGATCGACGTGCGCGCCTCCGCCGTGATCACCGGCGGGCTGTTCGCGCTGCTGCCGGGGCGGGCCCTGGTCGCGGCCGTGCAGGACGGCCTGACCGGCTTCTACATCACCGCGTCCGCCCGGCTGCTGGAGGTGATGTACCTCTTCATCGGCATCATCATGGGCGTCCTCGTCGTGCTCTACGTCGGCCTGCAGTTCGACGCCTCCCCGAGGCCGGAGGAGGTCCTGCAGATCACCCATCGGCCGCTGCTGCAGATCGCGGCCTCGATGGTGCTGGTCTTCACCTTCGCGATCCTGCTCCAGCAGGAGCGCTCCACCGTGTGGATCGTGACCCTGAACGGCGGGGTCGCCTGGGTGACGTACGGGGCCCTGCACTACGCCGGCGGCATCCCGCCGGTGCCGTCCACCGCCGTCGCGGCCGGGCTGGTCGGCCTCTTCGGGCAGCTCTTCTCCCGCTACCGCTTCGCCTCGGCCCTGCCGTACGTGACGGCGGCCATCGGCCCGCTGCTGCCGGGCTCGGCGACGTACTACGGGCTGCTGCTCATCGCCGAGAACCGGCTCAACGAAGGCCTCGGCTCCCTCACGAACGCCGCCGCGATCGCCCTGGCCATCGCGATCGGGGTGAACCTCGGTTCGGAGACCTCCCGGCTGTTCATGCGGATCCCGGGGGCCACGAGCGCCGCCAAGCGCCGGGCCGCCAAGCGCACCCGCGGCTTCTAGCGCGCCGCGGGGACACACGCGTGAGCCCCGGACACCCTCGCGGGTCTCCGGGGCTCACGGTCAGGCGGTACGGGGCTCAGCGCTTGGCGTGGCGGCCGCCGCGCTGGCCCGGGGCCTGCGGGTCGTCGCCGGGCGCGGGCTGCCCGCCGGAGGCGGCCGCGGCCTTCTTCTCCTTGCGGGACTTCAGCACCTCGAAGATCACCGGAATGACGGAGATCAGGACGATGACGATGAAGATCGGCTCGACGTTGTTCTTGATGATCTCGAACTGGCCGAGCTGGTAGCCCAGGACCGTGACGCCCGCGCCCCACAGGGCGCCGCCGATGACGTTGAAGGTCAGGAAGGTGCGGTACTTCATCGCCGTCGCGCCCGCGACCATCGGCGCGAAGGTGCGGATGATCGGCACGAAGCGCGCGAGCACGATGGCCTTGGGACCGTGCTTCTCCATGAAGTCGTGCGCCGCGTCGAGGTTCTCGCGCTTGAAGAGCCTGGAGTTCGGCCGGTTGAAGATCTTCGGGCCGAAGTGCTTGCCGATCAGGTAGCCCACCTGGTCGCCGAGGATCGCCGCGGCCACGATCAGCGTGCAGACGAGCCACAGCGGCTGTGAGATCGTGCCGCTCGCGACGAACAGGCCCGCCGTGAACAGCAGCGAGTCCCCGGGCAGGAACGCGAAGAGACCCGACTCCGCGAAGACGATGACCAGGATGCCGATCAGACCGAATTGCCCGATCAGATACTCCGGGGACAGCCACTCAGTGCCGAGCGCAAGCGTATTCACGAGTTCCGGGATCTCCTGGATCGGGGGGTGTCGGCGGTGCGGGCGAACGCGACGGGTGGTTCCAATTATGAACGCATACGGCCCCCGGCAGGTTCCAGGTACCCGCGGGGGCCGTGCGAGGAACGTTCCGCTTACACCTTGCGCACCGCGTTCGCCATGATCGCGTCGCGGAGGAAGACCGCCAGCCCGGGGCGGACGGCGTCGTAGTGCGCCGTGAAGCGCTCGTCGGCGACGTACATCTCACCCAGGCAGGTGTGCATCTCGTACGGGCAGTCGTAGTGGTTGCCGCTGATCCAGCCGCGGTGCTCCTCGGCCAGGTCCATGGCCTGCTCGGAGTCGGCCGCCGCGCCGGAGTCCAGCAGGGCGGCGAGCCGCCGGTTGACGTCCTGCGCCTGGTGCTGGATCCGCAGCCAGTCCGCCTTCGTGTACGAGGCCGCGCGGCGGGCGGACTCCTTGTACGCGTCGGTGGCGCCCCAGCGCTGCTCGGCCTCGGCCGCGTACTGGTCGGGGTCGAACTCCCCGAAGACCTCGAACTTCTCCTCGGGCGTGAGGTTGATGCCCATGTTCCTTGCCTCCACGGCGTGCTCAACGGCCTTGGCCATCTGCTGGAGCCGGTCGATCCGGTCGGACAGGAGGGCGTGCTGCCGGCGCAGGTGCTCCCTCGGGTCCGAGTCCGGGTCGTCCAGCAGGACCGAGACCTCTTCGAGCGGGAAGCCGAGCTCCCGGTAGAACAGGATCTGCTGCAGCCGGTCGAGGTCGGCGTCGTCGTACCGCCGGTGTCCCGCGTGGCTGCGGCCGCTCGGGGAGAGCAGCCCGATCTCGTCGTAGTGGTGCAGGGTGCGCACCGTGACTCCGGCGAATCGGGCGACCTGTCCCACGGAGTAGCCCATCTTCATCCGCTCCTCTGGTCGGGTACGCCCCTCACTGTCGTCCCTCACGTGGCGTGAGGTGCAAGTCCGGCGTCCTTCAGCCCATGGCGCGGGTGCCGTCGAGGGACTCGCGGACGATGTCCGCGTGCCCCGCGTGGCGGGCGAACTCCTCCACCAGGTGCAGGAGCATCCAGCGCAGGGAGACCTTGCCGTCCTTGGGGAACCAGGGCGCCTGCGGGAGCGGGAACACGTCGTCGAGGCTGGGAGCGGCCGCGATGAACTCCGCCGTCTCGCGGGCGACCTCGTCCCAGAAGGCCAGGACCTGCGGGACGGTCTCGTCCCCGACCAGCCGGAAGCCCTCGGTCCGGGTCTCCGGGGTGCGCAGCCGCTCGTTCTCCCGCTGCTGGGCCATCCGCAGCCAGTTGAGCTCGACCTCGGCCACGTGCTTGGCGAGGCCGGACAGCGAGAGCTCGCTGGCGCTGGGGCGGCTCGCGGCCTGCTCCTCGGTCAGCCCCTCCAGCGTTTCGCGGATCGCCGTGCGCTGGGCCTCGACGAAGGACAGGAGCGTGCCGCGCTCGTCGCCGGGAACCTCAGTGGAAAGCTGAGCCATGACCTGAACCACCTTCTGTTTCGGTGTCGCTGCTTGCGTGCTGCTCGCGTGCTGCTTGCGTGTCTCTCTGCTGACAAGAACCACGTTACGCAGGCTTGCGGTCAGCCCCTGTCCTCAATGAGGGGCGTTTTCCCCGTCCGGGCGAAGTGCGGGCAGCGCGGAGGCGGGCTTGGGGAGCAGGGCCTTGGAGAGGTCCTGCCTGCCCGTCGGGTCCAGCCCGTACATCGCCTCGTAGATCTTGCGGACCGCCGGGCCGGAGGCCCCGGAGCCGGTGCCGCCCTGGGAGATCGTCATCACGATCGCGTAGTCCTCGGTGTAGGAGGCGAACCACGAGGTGGTCTGCTTGCCCTGGACCTCGGCCGTGCCCGTCTTCGCGTGCATCGGGATCTGCTTCTGCGGCCAGCCGCCGAAGCGCCATGCGGCACTGCCGGTGGTGGCGACCGCCGCGAGGGCCCCGTCGATGTCGTCGCGCAGCTTCGCGTCCATCGGCAGCCGGCCCTGCTCCTTCGGCGCGAGCTCGCGGACCGAGGTGCCGTCGGCGCTCACGACCGCCTTGCCGATGCTCGGCTGGTGGAGGGTGCCGCCGTTGGCGATGGCCGCGTAGACCGACGCCATCTGGACCGGCGTGACGAGGGTGTCGCCCTGGCCGATCGAGTAGTTGATCGCGTCGCCCTCGCGCAACTGGTTGCCCTGGCGGCAGTTCTCGTAGGCGATCTTCTCGGCGAAGCTGCCGTCCTTCTTGCCGTCCCGGCACCAGGCGGCCTTGTTCGCCTCGAAGAAGTCCTTCTTCCACTGCCGGTCGGGGACCCGGCCGGTCACCTCGTTCGGCAGGTCGATGCCCGTGGGCTTGCCCAGGCCGAACTCGTGGGCCGTCTTGAAGAACCAGTCGGCGGGGCCCTTCTTCGGGCTGATCCCGCCGTCCTTCTTCCACTCCCGGTCCGCGATGCCGTAGTAGACGGTGTCGCAGGAGACCTCCAGCGCCCGGCCGATGGTGATGTCGCCGTAGCCCTGGGACTCGAAGTTCGTGAAGGTCTGGCTGCCGACCGAGTACGAGCTCGGGCAGCCGTAGCGGGCGTTGAAGGGGTACCCGGCATTGACCGCCGCGGTCGAGGAGACCACCTTGAAGATCGAGCCCGGGGCCGCCTGGCCCTGGATCGCCCGGTTCAGCAACGGGTAGTTGGACTCCTTGTCGGTGAGTCCCGCGTAGTCCTCGGCGGAGATGCCGCCCACCCAGGCGTTCGGGTCGTACGTCGGGTTGGACGCCATCGCGACGACCCGGCCGGTCTTGGCCTCCATCACGACGACCGCGCCCGAGTCGGCCTCGTAGTTCTTGTGCGTGATCTTGTCGTAGGTGTCGCGCGCCTCGAGCATCGCGTTGTTCAGCTCGCGCTCGGCCACCGCCTGCACGCGCGCGTCGATCGAGGTCACGATGTTCGAGCCGGGCTGCGCCTTGTCGGCCTGGGCCTGGCCGATGACCCGCCCGAGGTTGTCCACCTCGTAGCGGGTGATGCCCGCCTTGCCGCGCAGCTCCTTGTCGTACGTGCGCTCAAGGCCCGAGCGGCCCACCTGGTCGGAGCGCAGGTAGGGCGAGTCCGAGTTCTTCGCCTTGGCGATCTCCGCGTCGGTGACCGGCGAGAGGTAGCCGAGCACCTGCGAGGTGTTGGCCTGGTCGGGGGCGGCGTAGCGGCGCAGGGCGGTGGGCTCCGCGCTGATCCCCGGGAACTGCTCGGCGTGCTCCCGTATCTCCAGCACCTGGTCCGTGGTCGCCTCGGCGGTGATGGGGATCGGCTGGTACGGGGAACCGTTCCAGCAGGGCTTGGGGGTCTTGGCGTCGCACAGCCGGACGCTGTCGACCACGTCCTCGGGCTTCAGGCCGAGGACTCCGGCGAGCCGGGTCAGGACGTCCTTGCCGCGGTCCTGCATCTTCGACAGGTCGGTGCGGCTGGCCGAGACGACGAGACGGGTCTCGTTGTCGGCGAGCGGGACCCCGCGGGAGTCGAGGATGGCGCCGCGCACGGCGGGCTGGACCACCTGCTGGGTGTGGTTGTTCTTCGCCTCGTCCGTGTATTCCTGGCCGTTGCGTATCTGCAGGAACCAAAGGCGCCCGCCGAGGGTCAGCAGCAGCGAGAACGCGACCACCTGGATGATCACGAGCCGGTTCTGGACCCGGGGCGTCCGCCCGGTCTCCGGTATGTTGCTCAACTCGGCTCTCCCCGGGACGCGTCCTGCCTGACCCGGCCGAGTCTAGGGGTGTCTAGAACGGGAAACGGGTCCGACCGTGCTGAACGGAGATCCATTTCTGCGTCGTGAAGGCTTCCACCGTCGCCTCGCCGTTGAGCCGGCCCAGGCCCGAGGCCTTCTCCCCGCCGAAGGCGGCCAGCGGCTCGTCCCCGATCGTGGAGTCGTTGACGTGGATCATCCCCGTCTCGATCCGCTGCGCGAAGCGCACCCCGCGCTCCACGTCCCGCGTGTGCACGGCGCCGCTCAGCCCGTACGGGGTCGCGTTGGTCAGGCGTACGGCCTCGTCCTCGCCGTCGAAGACCACCAGCAGCGCCACCGGGCCGAAGATCTCCTGGCTCAGCAGCGGGGAGTCCTCGGGGAGCCCGGCCAGTACGGTCGGCTCGACCAGGTTGCCGCGCGTAGATCCCCGTACGAGCGCCTGCGCGCCCTCCTCGACCGCTCGGTCCACGAGGGCGGTCAGGGCGTCGGCCTGGAAGGAGTTGATCAGCGGACCGATGTGGGTGTCGGCCTCGTGCGGGTCGCCGGTCTTCAGGCCGCGCACCCGCGCGGTGAACTTCTCGGTGAACTCCTCGGCCACGGCCGCGTCGACCAGGATCCGGTTGGCGGCCATGCAGACCTGGCCCTGGTAGACGAAGCGGCTGAAGACCGCCGCGTCCACCGCGTAGTCGAGGTCGGCGTCGTCGAGGACGACGAGCGCGCTGTTGCCGCTGAGTTCCAGGACCGTGCGCTTGAAGTGGCGGGCGGCGACCGCTCCGACGTGCCGGCCGACCCGGTCGGAGCCCGCGAAGGAGATCACCTTGGGGACGGGGTGGGTCAGGATCGCGTCGCCTATCTCGGCGATGTCGGTGACCAGGACGTTGAGCAGTCCGGCCGGGAGCCCGGCGTCCTCGAAGATCTTGGCGATGACCCCGCCGCCGACGACGGGGGCGTTCTGGTTCGGCTTGATGACGACCGCGTTGCCCAGGGCGAGGGCCGGGGCGACCGACTTCAGGGTGACCAGGAAGGGGAAGTTGAAGGGGCTGATCACGGCGATGACCCCGACCGGAAGGCGCTGGACCCGGTTCTCCTTGCCCTCCACCGGCGAGGGCAGGATGCGGCCCTCGGGGCGGACGGCCAGCTGCATGGCCTCGCGGATGAACTCCATGGCGAGGTGGACCTCGTACTCGGCCTTGGGACGGGTCCCGCCGAGCTCGTCGATCATCGCCTCGACGATCTCCTTCTCGCGCTCCTCGGTGATCCGCAGGGCGCGCTCCAGGACGGCACGTCTGGTGAAGGGGCTGGTGGCGGCCCATTCCTTCTGGGCCCGCTCGGCGCCGCGGTAGGCCTGGTCCACCTGCTCGACGGTGGCCACGGTGATGGCCGCGAGCTTCTCCCCGTTGTACGGGTTGACGTCGATGATGTCCCACGACCCGGTGCCGGCCAGCCATTCGCCGTCGATGTACTGGTGAGCCAGGTCCTCGAATATGGACATGCCATCCCTTACTGCGAGCGCGCACCCGTGCGCTGCACCGGAGACCGATCGGTCGTCATGCACTGATCAGACGTCATACTACGTGCGGTTCAAGACAGTTGGAGCAGGCCACGGAGGAGATCCCGGGTCCTGTCGGGGTCGGGGCAGTCTGCCTGCAACCGCTCCATCGCCCTTCCGTACTGCCCCACTTCCTCGTCTTTGTCGAGGTAGAGGGCGCTGGTGAGCTGTTCCAGATAGACGATGTCCTGGAGATCGGACTCCGGGAAGCGCAGCAGGGTGAAGGCGCCGCTCTCGCCGGCGTGGCCGCCGAAGGAGAACGGCATGACCTGGAGCTGTACGTTCGGCCGCTGGGAGACCTCGATGAGGTGCTCGAGCTGGCCGCGCATCACATCGCGGTCGCCGTACGGGCGGCGCAGTGCGGCCTCGTCGAGCACGGCGTGGAAGACCGGGGCGTTCTCGGAGACCAGTACCTTCTGGCGCTCCAGGCGCAGTGCGACGCGGCGGTCGATCTCGGCGCGGGTGGCGCCGGGCATGCCGCGGCTGACGACGGCCTGGGCGTAGGCCTCCGTCTGCAACAGACCGTGCACGAACTGCACTTCGTAGATGCGGATGAGCGAGGCCGCGCCCTCCAGGCCGATGTACGTCTGGAACCACCCGGGCAGCACGTCGCCGTAACTGTGCCACCAGCCGGTCGCGTTGGCCTCGCGGACCAGCCCCAGGAGGGACTCCCGCTCGGCGCTGTCCGTGACTCCGTAGAGCGTGAGGAGGTCCTCGACGTCTCTTGCCTTGAAGCTCACCCTTCCCAACTCCAAGCGGCTGATCTTCGATTCGGATGCGCGGATCGAGTAGCCGGCCGCCTCACGGGTGATGCCGCGGGATTCTCGGAGTCGCCTGAGCTGTGAGCCCAGGAGGATGCGGCGCACCACAGAACCGCTGGCTTCTGCGGTCACTAGTCCTGCCCTCCCCATCGCAATGGTTGCGCGTGGTCTGCGCGTGGTGTGCGTCGCGGGGCCCCCGTGCCCCAGGGCCCGCAGTCTGCCACCAAAACGCATCGGTCCGTACTCGTTCTGTAACGGAATCCGGCGTCCCGGAAAAGAAGTCCGTAAGTATGCGTAGGAAGAAATGAGCAAGAACCGTCACGGGAGTGGACAGGTCCGGCGCGTGCACGTGCATCTGCCCTTGCATCCGGCTTCCGCATTCGGAACCATGGTGCCGCGCACCTGCGTGCTCTTCGCGCCGGCGCGGGACCCACCCCGCAGTTCTTTCTGGGCAGAGTTGCCGCTCTGTCCGCGAATCCCGGGAGTGCCTCGCATGGGGACGAATGGATCGACCATGCTCGAGCCGTTACGGCAGGGGCTTCCCCCGGTCGACCCCACGGCTGTCTCCGGGTCCGCCTCCTGCGCTCTGCCCGCCCGGTACGAGGCGGTGCGGGGCGCCCGTTCGTTCACCCGGTCGACGCTCGCCCAGTGGGGCCTCGACGACCGCTTCGACGACGTGGCCCTGGTCGTCTCCGAACTCGTCACCAACGCGCTCCGCCATGCCCTGCCTGAGGACGCGCGCGGCGGCGGCGAGCCGGAGCCGCCCGTACGGCTGCACCTGATGCGGTGGAGCACCCGGCTGGTGTGCGCGGTGCGCGATCCCAGCGAGGACCGGCCGGGCGGGGCGTTCGTGCCGGAGCGGACCGAGGAGAACTGCGACCTGGAGTCGGGGCGCGGGCTGTTCCTCGTGGACTCCTACAGCGACAGCTGGGGCTGGCACCCGCTCGCGGGACGGCTGACCGGCAAGGTGGTCTGGGCGCTGTTCATGCTCCAGGAAGCCTAGCGAGACCGAAAGCCATATACGAAGCCATATATACGACAACTGGCCGGGGTTGATCATTTCGATCAGTCCCGGCCAGTGCACGTGCATGGCTTGATCTTGGCGCCGTTCCGGTCCGGCCTGTCAGCCGGTCAGGTGGTCGAACTCGCCGTCCTTGACGCCCAGCAGCAGAGCCTCTATCTCGGCCGGCGTGTACACGAGCGCCGGACCGTCCGGAAAGCGCGAGTTGCGCATGGCAACGTCACCGCCAGGCAATTTCGCGAACTCCACGCAGGAACCCTGCGAGTTGCTGTGTCTGCTCTTCTGCCAGGTCACGCCGTCGAGTTCTGCAGCTGCCATCCCGTTGTACGCGTGGTCCACAGGAAGCCCCCGATAGTGCAGATGTCAACTGCACCGGATCATAGCTGTGTTCATAAGCGCCTGCATGGGCAGATGCACGTGCACGCGCTGTGCCCTCTTGATCACAGCTCTGCGCACTGCTAATGGCGGGTCTCCGCGCGGGAGGTCGGACCCAGCGCCTGGGAGACCTCCTCCAGCGACTCCAGGACCTGCTCGGCCGCCCCGCGCAGCACCCCCGACCCCGGGGCGCCCCAGTCCCCCGACAGCTCTCGGACCCCGTCCCACCGCGGCACCCGCCGCTCGCGCACCGCCTTCGCGCCCTCCCGCGTCGCCGTGCGCAGCGCCCGGGCCAGGGCGGCCGCGCCCGGGACCGGGGCCTGGGCGCGGTCCGGGAGGTGGGCCTCCAGCAGCATCACGCTCTGGCCCAGCGCGGCCAGGGCGTGGGCCGCCTCGTCGGCGGCCGCGCGGGAGATGCCGCGGTGGCGCACCGGCTCCCCCGCGGCCCGGTCCAGCGCGTCCTGCCAGGCGATCCGGGCGTCGCGGGACGCCAGCAGCGCCCGGCGCACCTCCCCGCGCGCGGCCCCGGCCGGGTCGGCGTACTGCCCGAGCACGGCGGCCGCGTACTCCCCGAGGGCCTCGACCCAGTCGGCCAGCCGGGTGCGCAGCCGCGGGGTCTCCCAGGCCGGGTAGAGGGCGTACCCGAGCATCGCCAGGAGCCCGCCGAGCAGGGTCAGGCCCACCCGGTCCGGCACGGTCTGGTCCCAGCGGACCCCGCCCATGCCGAGCAGGAAGACCACGTACGCGGAGACGAAGAGCTGCGCGACGGCGTACCCGGTGCGCATCAGTACGTACATCAGGCCCGCGCTGACCACGGCGAGGAAGCCCGACAGGTACATCCCCGGCTGCACGAGCTGTACGACGGCGGTCGCCACGGCCACCCCGACCAGGGTGCCGCCGAAGCGGGCGACGGCCCGGGAGTACGTCTGGGTGAAGTCGGGCCGCATCACCATGACGGAGGCCATCGGGGCCCAGTAGGCGTGCCCCAGCGGCAGCGCGTGGCCGATGACGTAGCCCGCGCAGGCCACCGCGGTGACGCGCAGGGCGTGCCGCAGGATGGGCGAGCCGGGCCGCAGTTCGGCCCGTACGGCCTTCAGCACCACCGGCACCAGCGCGAGCAGCGTGGGCCGCAGCATCGACTCGCCGGGGTCGGCCGTGCGCCCGAAGCCCGGCTCGGCCGTCTCCAGTACGTCGTCCAGCAGCGCGGCGAGCCGGCGCGCGGCCCGCAGCGCCGCGCCGTCGAGGAGGTCCGCCGTGTCGGGGGACTTCAGCACCGCGAGGTCCGGGCCGGGCAGGCGTACGGGCTCCCCGTGCCGGATCGCCCGCGCGGCGGCGTCCAGCACCGACCCGGCCGCCGCGAGCAGTTCCCGTACCCGGTCGCGCGCCGGCCCCTCGGCGGGGGCGCCGACCGCGGGGTCCGCGAGCGAGGCGAGCACCGGGCGGATCCGCTCCGCGAGCCCGCGCGCCCCGTGCAGCTCGGCCGGGCGCCGCCGGGCCTGGCGGCGGGTGACCGTGGCGGCGGCCCGCGCCCGCATCAGCGGCTCCGGGTCGAAGTGCGCGACGGGGTCGTGGCGCAGCCGCCGGGCGTAGTCGGCCTCGGCGGCGAGGGCGTCGGCCAGGGCGTCGCGCTGGGCGCCCCAGCGGCGGACGGGGAACAGGACGATCAGCAGCGCCTGGACCACTCCGCCGGCGGCGATCATCGCGGCGTGCCCGGCGGCCTGCGGCACGGAGGTCGGCAGGGTGACGGTGACGAGCATGATCGCGACATTGCCGGAGGCGATCATCCCGGCGGTGGGGCCGGCCGCCCACATCAGGCTCGCGGCGAAGGCCCAGACGGCGAGCAGGACGAGGAACAGGCCGGTGTCGCGGGACCCGACGAGGTAGCCGATGAAGGTGGAGACGGCCAGCGTCAGCCCGGCGGCCAGGGCCAGGACGGGACGCGGCCGCCAGCTCTTCTGGAACGTGGCGATGGCGGCCATGAAGGCACCGAAGGCGGAACTGGCCGCCGAACCGGGCCCCAGGAACGCCAGCCCGGCGGCGATCACGATGGCGAGCCCGGCGGCGGCGCGCAGGGCGGTGAGGGGCTCCAGGCGGGTCCGCTCGACGGTCATGCCGCTGCGGGCGGTGTCCTTCAGCGCCCGCAGCCAGCTCATGGCGACGAGCGTAGCCGTTTTCAGGACTTCTTCAGATTTGTACAGGTCTGGTGACAAGCGCTTCGATAAGGCCGATCATCGGACGGTGATCACCACGGTCACCCGAAAAGGTGGGTACGCACATGCTCCGCAACGCCCTGCAGCCCTGGCACCTGGTCGTCCTCCTCGTCGTCTGCCTCATCGTCTTCGGCTCGAAGAAGCTGCCCGACATGGCCCGCTCCCTCGGCAAGTCGGCGCGCATCCTGAAGGCGGAGTCCCGCGCGCTGCGGGGCGAGGACAACCAGCCCTGACCAACTGACCAGCCAACTGCGCAACCGGCTGACTAACTCCCCGGCAGCGGACGCCGGCTCGCGCTTGCCTTTCCGCCCACGTGTGCGCGGTCGGCGGCCGCCGTGCCGTCCTCCCAGCCCGCGAGGTCGGTGGCCCCGCGCAGCCGGGTCGTGGTCGTCCGCGGGAACATCTCCTGCGCCCGCGAGGTGACGGCCACGTCCCGGGCCACCAGCGCCGGCAGGTTGTCCGGGACCTCGGCCGCGGTGTGTTCGGCCGTCTCGGCGAGACGCTGGCCGAGCCGGCTCGCGTACGCCAACAGGAACGACTGCCGGAACGTCTTCGTCCGCTTGCGTCCGCCCGCCCGCTGCCCGGCCTCGGCGCGCGTCATCGCGGCCGTGCCCTGCACCAGCAGCGAGGTGTACAGCAGCTCGACCGCCTCCAGGTCGCTCTCGAAGCCGACCACCGTGGAGAACTCGAAGCCGCTGTTCCACACGGCCCGGCACCGGTTCGCGCCGGCCACCGCGTCGAGGAGCACCGCCTTGGCCTCCTCGTACGGCGGCTCGACCCCGATCCGGCATGCGCCGGGCACCTGGGCCGGGCCCTTGCCGCTCGCGGCGAGCAGCGCCTCGTCGACCGTGTGCCGGGCCATCAGCTCCTGCGCCTTGGCGCTGAGCGCCTCCGCCTCCTCCGGGAAGGTCGTCGCCTCGGCCTTGGCGAGCAGCGCGCGGATCCGCCCGAGCATGCGCGGCTCGATGTGCGCGTGCTCCAGCGCGGCGTGGGCGAGGACAGGATCGCCCGGCAGCGGGCCGACGGGCTCGATGGAGGGCAGCCGGATCAGCAGCCGGAACACCTCCAGGACGGCCGTCGCCAGGGTGAACCGGTCGACGCGCGCACGGGCCGCGAGCCGCTCCCCGTACCGCTCGTCGTCCCCCCACCACACCTCGGCGTCGGTCCACCGCTCGGGCAGCCGCGCGTACGCCCGCGCCTCGCCGGCGACCAGGTCGCCGGTGACGTCCAGGTGGATCTGCCCGAGGTCCCGCCGCACGAGCCGCAGCACGTCGGCCGGCTGCCACCCCCGCTCCCAGGCCTGCCGTACGTAACCCTCCCCGCGCGCGAGCAGCACCTGCCCGACGCCGGCCCACCGTCCGGTGTCGGCGGCGAGCAGCGAGGCCCCGGCATCCAGCGCGGAGTCGTCCTGGCTGTAGAGGGCGGCTTCGCACGCACGGTCGACGATGTCGGCAAGATCTGTCACGCCTCTCAGCTTGCCTCGGTGTGCCGCCCCCCGGAAATCCGCGAGGTCGAACCTGCGGACCGGGAACCTCACATCGCCCTGCGGGCGTGGCGGCGAGCCGGCGAGCCACAGGGCGGCATCAGCCCGAAACCAGCCCCGCCGGCGTTTGAGGCGCGGGTTCCGGGCCTGGCCCCAGGGGGTTGAGCCGCGCCGGGAAGGTGGCTGTCGTACCCCGGTGGGAGACTCGCCCTCATGAGCGAGCACACCCCCCGGTGGGCCCTCGCCGAGGACGGCGACGGGGCCTGGCACGCCGCACCCCTGGGTGCGGACGGCGCGGGCCCGCGCGTCAGCGTGCGGGACCCCGCCGAGGCCGTGCGCGCCGCACCCGGCGGGACGCGGTGGGTGTGGCGGTCCACCGCCGCCGTGTACCCCCGCCTGCTCGCCGCCGGCGCCCGCGTCGAGCGGTGCCACGACATCGAGGACGCCGAGCTGCTGCTCCTCGGCCACGAAGGCCGCTTCGGCGAGCCCCGCTCGGCCGCCGCCGCCTGGGCCCGCCTCACCGGCGCGCCCGTACCTCCCGACCCGCCGCAGCGCGCGGCCACGCCCGGGACCCAGGACTCGCTGTTCGAGCCCCGGCCCGCCCCGGTGCCGCTCGACGCGCTGCTCGCCGTCCACGCCGACCAGGCGAAGCGGCTCGCCGCCACCGCGCACCCCGACCGGATGCGGCTGCTCACCGCCGCCGAATCCGCCGCCTTCCTCGTCGCGGCCGAGATGAACCGCGCCGGCCTGCCCTGGCGGGCCGACGTACACCGCTCCCTGCTCACCGACCTGCTCGGAGAGCGGTACGCGGGAGGTGGGCAGCCCCGCCGGCTCGCGGAGCTGGCCGACCGGATCTCCGACGCCTTCGGGCGCCGGGTGCGCCCCGAGCTCCCCGCCGACGTCGTCAAGGCCTTCGCCGAGGCCGGCATCAAGCTGAAGTCCACCCGCCGCTGGGAGATCCAGGACCTCGACCACCCGGCCGTGGAACCCCTCCTGGAGTTCAAGAAGCTGTACCGCATCTACACCGCCCACGGCTGGGCCTGGCTGGCGGACTGGGTCCACGAGGGCCGCTTCCGCCCCGAGTTCATCCCCGGCGGCACCCTCACCGGCCGCTGGGTCACCAATGGCGGCGGGGCCCTGCAGATCCCCAAGGTGATCCGCCGGGCCGTCGTCGCCGACCCCGGCTGGCGGCTCGTCGTCGCCGACGCCGACCAGATGGAGCCCCGGGTCCTCGCCGCGATCTCCCGCGACCCGGCGTTCATGGAAGTGGCCGGACGCCCGGAGGACCTGTACACCGCCATCTCCCGCCAGGGCTTCTCCGGCGACCGGGACATGGCGAAGCTCGCCGTGCTCGGCGCCGTGTACGGGCAGACCTCCGGCGACGGCCTGAAGAACCTGGCCGCGCTGCGCCGCCGCTTCCCGCTCGCCGTCGCGTACGTGGACGACGCGGCCAGGGCGGGCGAGGAGGGCCGTCTCGTACGCACCTGGCTGGGCCGGACCTGCCCGCCGCCGGCCGACGCCCCCGAGGAAGGCGAGGCGGGCATCCCGCAGGAACGGGACGAGGGCCACACCCCGGGCAACACCGCCGGCTACACCCCGAGCTACGCCTCGACCAACACCCGCGCCCGGGGCCGGTTCACCCGTAACTTCGTGGTCCAGGGCAGCGCGGCCGACTGGGCCCTGCTGCTGCTCGCGGCCCTGCGCCAGGCCACCGCCGGGATGCGGGCCGAGCTGGTGTTCTTCCAGCACGACGAGGTGATCGTGCACTGCCCCCAGGAAGAGGCCGAAGCCGTCGCCGAGGCCATCCGCACCGCCGGCGACCTGGCCGGCCGGATCGCTTTCGGCGACACCCCGGTCCGCTTCCCCTTCACGACGGCGATCGTGGAGTGCTACGCCGACGCGAAGTGACCCGGGGTGGCGGCGGCCGCCGCCCGCCCGCTCAGCCGAACCACTTCGGGTCGAGCGCGATCT
>NZ_JBHWVJ010000005.1:53930-194321 GCF_042736725.1 Streptomyces sp. NPDC060028
GGCGGCGGCCGCCGCCCGCCCGCTCAGCCGAACCACTTCGGGTCGAGCGCGATCTCCCTGAGCTGCAGCTGGGTCAGGGCGGGCTTGTCCCGGGTCGCCGGGCTGGTCTGCTTGCCGGTGTTGAAGCCCGAGACCACCACCCGCTTGCCGTCCGGCCTCAGCGTGTCGACGCTCCACCAGACCACGTTCGCGCCGCCCTTCTCACCCGGCTTGTCCTCCGTCTTCACCAGGGTGCCGTCGGGAAGGGTGGTGGTGTCGGGGCCGGTGAAGGTCGCCCTGAACGCCGCGTCGCCCATGTGCGACTGCACGTTGACCTGGACGAGCGACCTGCCCTTGCCTTCGTCGAGTACGACGTACCCGTAGTCGCCCTCGCCGCCCTTGTCGACGACCGGGACCCCGTACTTCTGCGACAGTGCCACCAGCCTGTCCGGCGCCGACACCGACGAGGCCGGGGGCGGCGGGGCCTTTTCCGGCCCGGCGGCCGGCAGGTCGTTCAGCGCCAGGTGCCACAGCGGCGAGACCGCGAGCGCCTGGAGCTGGGCCAGGGTCAGCGGGGGCGTGGGCCGGGTGATCGGCTTGCCCTTCTCGGCCGCCGCGTTGTACTCCTGTACGTCGACCAGGAACCCCTGCGGGGTCACCAGCGTGGCCCGCCAGTTCTTGGTGTCCACCCGGCGGTCGGCGTACTCGTAGCCCTGGAAGAGCAGGAGCTTCGAACCGTCCGCGAGCGTGTCGGAACTGCAGCCGTCGTACTCCAGCAGGTTCCTGTCGGGGCACTTCACCATGTCGGCGGCCATCGCGCCCTTGGCGTCCACCCGGGAGAGGGACAGCCCGATGCTCCCCTTGCCCTTGCCGTCGTCGAAGACTCCGGAGACCATCGGGCCCGTCTCGTCGCCGGTGCCGCGCGCCTGGGTGCCCGTCAACTGCCCGGCGGGCAGCAGCTCCTTGAGCACGTTGATCATCTGCTCGGCGGAGACGGCGCCCGTGCCGGCGCGCTCCGTTCCCGCGCGCTCGCGGGCCTGCCCCGGTGATCCCGTCGGCAGGGCCGGCGGCGCCGCGACGTTCGCCGGGCCGGAGCCGGAGCCGTCGGAGCCGGAGCCGGCGCCGAACAGGCCGCCGGTGTAGGCGCCGGCGGTGCCGATCGCGGCGAGGGCCAGCACCGATCCGCCGACCACGGCGGCCCGACGGCGGGCCACGAGGCGCCGCCCGCGCCGTTCCCCGGCGTCCACGAGGGCGGTCCGGTCGGCCGTGAAGCCGTCCCCCGTGCGCCGGAGGGCTTCGCCCAGCTCGTCTTCAAAAGGCATGCGGAATCAGACCTTCCATCCAGGGGTGTCGTGAACGGACGACGGAGCAGGGAAAGGGGAGCAGGCGCCGTCCGCGCCGGCCCGCGCCGGCTCAGAGCCGGGCGAACTCGGCGAGCGAACCGCCCAGTTGGTCCCGCAGCCGGGCCAGCGCCCGGGAGGTGCGGGTACGCACCGCCGCCGAGCTGACGTTCATCGCGTCGGCGGTCTCCTCGACGCTGCGGTCCTCCCAGTACCGCAGCACCAGCACCGCCCGGTCCTTCGGCGCCAGCCGGCCCAGCGCCTCCAGCAGCGTCAGCCGCAGCGTCGGGTCGGTGCCGCCGGCGGCCGGAGCACCCGACTCGGGGAACTCCCCCACCGGGCGCTCCCCCGCCGAGCGGCGGCGCTGGTGCGTCAGGAAGACCCGTACCAGCACGGTCTGCGCGTACGCGGCCGGATTGTCGATACGGGAGATCCGCCCCCACAGCAGGTACATCCGGCCCAGGGTCTCCTGGACCATGTCCTCCGCGAGGTGGGTGTCCCCGCTCGCCAGCAGACATGCCGACCGGTACAAGTGCCCCGATCTGCCTGCCGCGAACTCGCGGAACCCGTCTCTGCGACCCTGCCGCATCTACTCCCCCTCGCATCCGTCCCACCCGGATGACGCGATGGCGGCACCGGAATGTTTCACCCGCCCCCGGAACGGTTCAGCCGAGGTCGTGGAAGTACAGGTGGAACTCCTCGCGGACGAAGCCCTCCGCCTCGTACAGCCCCTGCGCGATGCGGTTGTCGTACGCCGTCTCCAACTGCACGCCGGCCGCCCCGGCCTGCGCCGCCCGGCGCAGGACCTCGCGCAGCAACGTCCGGGCCGCGCCGCTGCGGCGGCCGGACGGAGCGACGTACAGGTCACCCAGGACCCACGCGGAGCGCATCGAGAGGGAGGAGAAGGTCCGGTAGACCTGGGCGAAGCCGACCGTGCCGGCGCCCGGGACCTCGGCGAGCAGGACCAGCGACCCGCCGTCCCGAATCCGCTCCGCGAGGAAGGCGCGCGGGCGCTCCGGGTCCTGGTCGAGGTCGACGCCGTAGAAGTCCAGGTACCCGCGGAACAGCTCGGCCGCGACGTCGAGGTCGGCCTCGGCTGCGTCGCGCAGGACGACCGCGTGGGCGTGGGCGTGGGCCTGGGCCTGGCCGTGTACCCCGCACTGCGTCGGCTGATCGTTCATGTCGCTCTTCTCCCTCGTCCACCCCGCGCGCCGCGACCCATTGTGCGCGCGAGGCCGGGCCCGGGGGAGGTCAGTGCGTCCCGGTGACCGGCGCGGCGGGCAGTGCGAAGAGGTGCTGCGGCGTCACCGTCCCGGTGATGGCCTTGCCGAACAGCGAGCTGGGTTCGGAGCCCCGGTAGGAGACGTCGGTGTTGAGCAGCACCACCAGCGTGGCCTTCGGCCCCGGCAGGTACACGGTCAGGGACTGGTAGCCGGGCAGCGAGCCGTTGTGCCCGATCCAGCCCTCGACGTTGAAGATGCCCAGCCCGTAGCCGGTGTCCGGCAGGTCGCCGGCCGGGGTGACCTTCAGCCGCTGGGCCTGGGTGGCGGGCGTGAGCAGGGTGCCGGTGGCCAGGACCTCGGCCCATTTCCGCATGTCGCGGAGGTCGGAGATCATCGCGCCGGCGGCCCAGCCCCACGAGGGGTCCCAGTCGGCGGCGTCCTCCGTCTTCCCCGAGGCCGTCTGCTGCGTGTAGCCCTGGGCGTGCGGGGAGGGGAACTCCGCGCCGGTGGGGAAGAGCGTGTGGCGCAGGCCGGCCGGCTCCACGACGTTGTGGTTGATGTAGTCGGCGAGCTTCTCGCCGCTCGCCTTCTCGACGACGAGCCCGAGCAGGATGAGGTTGGTGTTGCAGTACTCGAACTTCGCGCCGGGCTCGAACTGCACCGGGTGCTTGAAGGAGAACGCGAGCAGCTCCTGCGGGGTGAACGGGCGCCGCGGGTCGGCCGTCAGGGCCTTGAAGAACCCTTCGTCAGCTGAGTAGTTGAAGAGCCCGCTGCGCATCCCCGCCAGCTCGCGCAGGGTGATCCGGTCGCCGTTCGGGACGCCGTCGACGTACTTGCCGATCGGATCGTCCAGCCCAACCTTGCCCTGGTCCACCAGCTCCAGCAGGGCCGTCACCGTGAAGGTCTTGGTCTCGCTGCCGATGCGCATGTTCAGGTCGGTGGCCATGGGCCTGCCGGTCGCCTTGTCGGCCGTGCCGAAGGCCCGTACGTACTCGCCCTTGCCCGGGGCCGACAGCGACACCAGGACGCCGGGCACCTGCGCCTCGGCCATGACCTTGCGGACGGCCTCGTCCAACTGCCGGGCCACGGCGGGTGTGAGCTGCGGGAACGCCTCCGACGCGGGGGACGCGGACATGGCTGCCGCGGGCGGCGGCGCGTACCCCGCGTACCCCGCACCGATGCCCACGGGGACCACGACGAGCCCGACCGCGGCGGCGCCCACCGCCGCGCCGCGCAACCGTCTCTTCGTCACCCGTCCAACCTAACGCCGGGCCCCGGGCCGGGCGACCGGGGGCAGCAGGGTCCCCGGGCTGAGCAGACCCGTCGGGTCCAGGGCGTCCTTGACGGCGCGCATGACGGCGATGTCGGCGGCGGAGCGGGTCAGGTGGAGGTGGCGGGCCTTGGCCCGGCCGACCCCGTGCTCGGCGCTGATGCTGCCGCCGACGGCCGCGACCCGGCCGAGCACCGCCTCGGTGACCGCGTCCTCGTCGGCGGGCGCCACCTCCAGGAGGTTCACGTGGAGGTTGCCCTCGGCCAGGTGCCCGAAGACGTACGGCCTGGCCCGGCCGGCCAGCAGCCCGGGCAGCTCGGCGACGAAGCCGGGCAGCTCGGCGAGCGGGACGGTGACGTCGAGCTTCAGCGGGATCCCGGCGGCGTTGATCGACTCGGTGTGCCGCTCCCGGTAGGCGGCCAGGCGGCGGCCGTCGGCGGCCTGGAGGGCGACGGCCACGTCCCGTACGTCGGCCTTGTCCAGCACCTCGGCGAGCTCCTCGGCCGGGTCCCGGCGGCCCGCGCACTCGACCAGGAGATAGACCGGGTGCGGCTCGCGGAAGGGGGCGGGGAGCCCGCTCTTCTCCATCACGAGGGCCAGGCCGTCGGCCGTGAAGAACTCGGCCAGCTCCAGCGACTCCAGCAGACGCAGCTCCGCCAGGACGGCGAGGGCGGCCTCCAGCGAATCCAGCGCCAGCAGGGCGGTGGTCCGCCGGGGCAGGTGCGGGACCAGGCGCAGCCGGGCCCGGGTGACGACGGCCAGGGTGCCCTCGCTGCCGACCAGGAGGTTGGTCAGGTCGTAGCCGGTGTTGTCCTTGGGCAGCCCGGCCAGCCGGTCCAGGACGCTGCCGTCGGCCATGACCGCCTCGACGCCGGCCACGTTGGCGCGGGTGGTGCCGTACTTCACCACGCGCTCGCCGCCCGCGTTGGTCGCGATCATGCCGCCCAGGGTGGCGGAGTCCCGGGAGGCCAGGTCGACGCCGAACTCCCAGCCGTGCGGCCTGACATGGCGCTGCAGCTCGGCCAGCGGCAGGCCCGCGCCGACCGTCACCTGGCGGGCGCCCGGGTCGATCGGGCCGATGCCGGTGAGCCGGCGCAGCGACAACAGGACTTCGCCGCCGGCCGGACTCGGCACCGAGCCGCCCACCAGCCCGGTGTTGCCGCCCTGCGGGACGAGCGCCACCCCGGCCTCGCGGCAGAGCCGCACCGTCTCGGCGACCTGGGCGGTATCGGCGGGCCGGACCACGAGGCGGGCCGGGCCGGTGTAGCGGCCGGTGAAGTCGGTCTCGTACGAGGCCCGCAGGGCGGGATCGGTCAGCACGTGGGCGTCCCCCACCACGGCCGCGAGATGTCGAGCGAGTCGATCGGAGTCCATAGTCCGCCAGCCACTTCTTCTCGGGGGTGATCTTGAAGGTGCGGGCAGAATCCTACGAGCCCCGAAGAAACACACCCCGAATCCCTCGACCCCCTCGAACGCCCCGAACCCCCCGAACCCCGCAGCATGCACGCGAGTACCGACGCCATCGCCTGGCGAGCGAGAGCCACGGAGCTGGGCGTCTGACGCGCCGCTCGACGAGGTCTCAGCCCACCGGCAGGTCGGGTGAGTTGGCGGTCCCGGCGGTCTTGACGGCCACCCCGGCGGCTTGTGCACTCAGAGCTACGCCGGGATCGTCCAGATGTGCGTGTCCATCGACGAGGTGATGTCCATGACCTACATGGAAATCCCCCCGAAGTCCGTGCAATGGTGGGGTCCGAAGAAGAAGTACAGCCCCTCACAGTGCCTTGTGGGGGTACAGCGAAGGCCCCCACGACCGCGAAATCAGAAGGGGCCTTGCGCCGTTTTCAGTTAGGGATGCCTTCCTGGCGGGCGGTTGTCACCACCGCCAGGGGGCAGCCCACTGGGGAAGCTCCCCAGCAGCCATCAGGGTCCAGTACAAGGCCGCCATCAAGGCTGTCCAAACGACGGCGATGAGACGGATCCGCTCCAAGCGCGAGCGCTTGGGCTTCGGTTCGTACGGCTGCACCGGTGGGTGCGGACACTGCGACTTCTTCTTGTTGCGAGTGCGAGTGCGACGCCCCATGGGACGCCTCCTCCCTTGCTTCCCTGGTACGTCCAGGGGCCGTTCGGAACTGTGAGTCCGGCCGGGACCCAGAGGCCAGTTGCCCCTGGAGAGAAGCGCGGGATGCCCGCATGAAGAAGTCCACCACAGAACCGTCGTCGCACGTAAACCCCCGCGAAATCCGCCGAGTTGCGGATGACCGGCAGCGCGTCACTCACCGCGAACGAAAGCTGTTCGAACACCTGTGAGCTTGGTCACAAGACCACGGGTGAAGTGCGCTCCGGTGGGCGTGCACCTTCTGTGCCACACTCCGCCACCCCGTGTTCGATTACACGCAGAGTAACCATGAGACAGCGTCAAAAAAGTGAAGGTGTGTGGTGCAGCTCACACGCCAAACCGGGATCAACGGGAAACCGGGCCGACCAGGTGCAACGCCGGACGAAAAGATCGTTTACGGTCGCACAACCACGTTCGGAACGACAGGCCTCGACCCCTACGTGCGAGCCCGAGAATCCGGCCTGACGGAATGTCACCCTGCCTCACGCCGAACGGGGCCCCGAGCGATGGCCGGAGCCCAACCCGTCCAGCCAACCACAACGCCGGGTACGCCCTTCCCGCCCGGCGGCATCACGTGTCGAACTCTCCTACCCAGGAACGGTCCAGGAGACGGACGGGCAGGTACTCGGACTCGACCTCGATGGGAAAGCCTGCGTCGTACGCGAGACATGCGATGGCCAGCGGCCCGAGGGCCAGGAACCCCGCGATGTCCCCCGAACGCTCCGGCGTACTCCAGTACGCCTTGTGGAGTTCCAGAGCCTCCACGAGCGCCTTGTTGAACCCGTCGTGGTCCTTGCGCAGGAACTGGTGGAAGAGGTTGACCGGCGGGTACAGCACGCACTGGAGCAGATCGCGCGGCGTGATCGTGACGATGTCCGGATGGGACTGCTCGATGGCCGCCGTCAGTTTCTCCGGCAGCCCCGGTTGCTCGCGCCAGTACGTCTGCAGGGCGTCCACCCAGTGGTAGACGTACTCGTCACCCTCGGCGCCGGACGACCGCAGGAGATCGAGCGGAATCTGACACATCGCGTCCATACGGTGCCGATCCCGGCATATGGCGACGAACCAGAGCGTGGTCAGCCAGTTGCCGGCGTTCGCGTAGGACTGGGGGCCCGTGGCGTTGATGGTGCGTACGTCGTGTGCGATGCGCGTCTCAATCGAGCCTTGGGTGACGGAGGCGGCGGCAAAGGCCGCCGTGCCCATCTGCATGGCGCAGACGACGGCGTCCCACGTGGCGAACCGGTTGCCGCGCGGATTGAGGGCCTGGTTCACCTGGACCCGGAGGAATGCCTCATCCAGTGCCGTACCGACAACCGCCGGCGAGGTATCGAGATGGCGAATGCTCGTCTCGAATTCCCCGGCCAGGCGCGCCGCGGTCTGCTCCCGGACCGCGGGCAGCGGAGGCCGCTCCACCCTCACCATCACCCCTGGTCCACGTCGGCAACTCGCCCACCCCGACGCGCTGGAGCAGGTACTTCGGGAGGTACTCGGACTCGACCTCGACGGGGAAGCCCGCGTCGTGGGCGAAGCAGGCCACGCGCCACCGGACCGCGGAAATAGCAAAACCCCCAGGTCACGGCGAGTGAGTCCTGGGGGTTCTACAGAGCCGCCTTCGGGATTCGAACCCGAGACCTACGCATTACGAGTGCGTTGCTCTGGCCAGCTGAGCTAAGGCGGCACCGCTGGGGTGACGAGAATTTCCCTGGTGGGAGGCTCTCATCAGCAGCGGCGCCAAGTCTACAGGGTTAAACGGGGTGCCCCGAACCGGGTTGCGGAGGGGCAGGATATACGTCGCATACTTGGACAGATGCGCCATATCCGGCGCATCGTTCCGTTGCGCACCCCCGAAGGGACGCGATATCCCGTGGCCCGAGCCGTGAGCCCCACAGGCCCCGCCGCGGAAGGCCGTTCGGCGTCCGGTTCCGGGCGGTGGGCGATGCTCGCCGTGCTGTGCGCCAGTCTGCTGCTGGTGGCGATGGACGCCACCATCCTGAACGTCGCGCTCCCCTCCCTCATCGCCGAGCTGCGCCCCAGCGCGCTCCAGCAGCTGTGGATCATCGACATCTACGGGCTCGTCCTCGGCGGACTTCTCGTCACCACCGGCGCCGTCAGCGACCGCCTCGGCCGCCGCAAGCTGTTCCTCATCGGCTTCGTGCTCTTCGGCGTGGCCTCCGTGCTCGCCGCCACCGCCACCAGCTCCACCCAGCTCATCGCCGGCCGCGTGCTGCTCGGCATCGGCGGGGCGATGGTCATGCCGTCCACGCTCTCGCTGATCCGCAACATCTTCACCGACCACCGCGAGCGCGCCCTCGCCATCGGCATCTGGGCCGCCGTCGCCGGCGCCGGCGCGGCCATCGGGCCGCTCGTCGGCGGGCTGCTCGTCGAGCGCTACGGCTGGTCCGCCGCCTTCTGGGTCAACGTCCCCGTCGTCGTCGTGACCGTCCTCGCCGGCCTCTGGCTGCTGCCCGAGTTCAAGTCCGCCGGCAGCCACCCGCTCGACTGGGTGAGCGCCCTGCTCTCCGTCGTCGGCATCGTCGCCCTCGCCTGGGGCATCAAGCACGTCGCCAAGGGCAGCCCCGGCGCCCTGGACCTGCTGATCCTCGTCCTCGGGATCGGCCTGCTCGCCTGGTTCGCCCGCCGCCAGCTGGGGCTGCCCGACCCGCTGCTCGACGTACGGCTCTTCCTGAACCGGCCCTTCACCGCCGCCGCCCTCCTCACCCTCATGGCCATGCTCGCCGCCGGAGCCGCGCTGTTCCTGGTCTCCCTGTGGCTCCAGTACGTGCACGGCTACTCCCCCTTCGAGGCCGGTCTGCGCACCCTCCCCACCGCCCTCGCGATGCTGGTCAGCTCCCTCCTGGCGCCGACGCTGATGCACCGGATCGGGGTACGGGCCTGCATGGCGCTCGGCGTGGCCGGGCTGGTCGCCGGGTTCACGCTGCTGGCCCTGGCCCCGCAGCCGACCTCGTACGCGTACGTCGCCGTCTTCCTCGTCACCCTCGGGTTCAGCGACGGCCTCGCCGTCACCACCGCCGCCTCCGTCCTCGTCTCCGCCGTCCCAGCGGAGCGGGCCGGGCAGGCCGGCGCCGTGTCCGAGACCTCGTACGAGCTCGGCGTCGGCCTCGGCGTGGCCCTGCTCGGCTCCATCCACGCCGCCGCGTACGCCCGCCACATGAGCGGCAGCCCCACCCAGGCCGCCGAGTCGATCGGCGGGGCGAAGGAGTACGCCGAAACCCTCCCGGCCGCCGAGGGCGCCGGCCTCCTGGAACGCGCCCGGGGCGCCTTCGACGACGCGCTGACCACGACCTCGTACGTGTCGATCGGCATCGCGGCCGCGGTCCTGCTGCTCGTGGTGTGGATGGTCCCCCGCGGCTTCAAGACCACCGGTTCGGGGCACTAGCGCGACAGCCGGCTCCTCAGAAGGGCGGCTACCAGGCCCGGCGCGGGTTCCGCAGTTCCTCCGGCGTCTGCTCGGGCAGCCAGGTGTGCCCGACGTCCGTGCGCCACAGGGACCCGTCGGGTATCTGCTCTAACCGGCCGCGCCAACTGCGTGATTCGTCGTACCGCGTCAGCGGCGCCATCGCCTCGTCCTCGTACCGGGCCAGCACGAGGACCTGCGCCCTTCTGCTCATGGCGCCATGTGATCGTGCACGGCCCGCCGCGGGCAAGTCCTTCAGCGGGGTCGCGGACTCAGCACTTCTTGCCGTCCTGCGGGGCCTTGCCCTCCAGCAGGTAGGTGTTGACCGCGGTGTCGATGCAGTCGCTGCCACGGCCGTACGCCGTGTGCCCGTCGCCGTCGTACGTGAGCAGCACCCCCGAGTCGAGCTGCCCGGCCAGCGCCTGGGCCCACTTGTACGGGGTCGCCGGGTCGCGGGTGGTGCCGACCACCACGATCGGCGCGGCGCCCTTCGCGCTCAGCGGGGCGGCCGAACCCGTGGCCTTCACCGGCCAGTACGTGCAGTTCAGCGAAGCCCAGGCGAGGCCCGCCCCGAAGACCGGGGAAGCCTTCTCGAAGGAGGGCAGGGCCGCATCGACCGCCTCCGGCCCGGCGAAGGCCGGGGGCTGGTCGAGGCAGTTGACGGCGGCGTTCGCGAACATCAGGTTGGCGTACTTGCCGTCCGGTTCGCGCTCGTAGTAGCTGTCGGCCAGGCCCAGCAGCCCCGAGCCGTCGCCGTCCAGCGCCGCCGCGAGCGACTCGCGCAGCTGCGGCCAGGCGTTCTCGTCGTACAGCGCCGCGATCACCCCGGTCGTCGCCAGGGACTCGCCGAGCGGGCGGCCGGAATCGCCGCTGGGCACCGGCTGGGCGTCGACCTTGCGGAAGAACTCCTTCAGGCGCGCCGCCACCGCGTCCGGGCCGCCCTGGCCCAGCGGGCAGTCCGGCTGCTTCGCGCAGTCCTTGGCGAAGGCGGTGAAGGCCGTCTCGAAGCCCGCGGTCTGGTCCCGGTTCAGTTCGAGCGCGGGCCGGGAGGGGTCCATCGCGCCGTCCAGGACGAGCCGGCCGACGCGGCCCGGGAAGAGCTCCGCGTACGTCGCCCCGAGGAAGGTGCCGTACGAGGCTCCGACGTACGTCAGCTTCTCGTCGCCCAGCACCCCGCGCAGCAGGTCCATGTCCCGGGCCGCGTCGACGGTGGCCACGTGCGGCAGGATCCGCGACGAGCGCGCCTGGCAGCCGGCCGCGAACTCCTTGAACGAGGCCACCAGCCGCGCCCGCTCCGCCGCGTCGTCCGGGGTCTGGTCCACCTGCGTGAACTTGTCCATGGCCGGGCCGGTGAGGCACTCGACGGGGCTGCTGCGGTTCACACCGCGCGGGTCGAAGGAGACCATGTCGTACGCCGCGCGGACCTGCGCCGGGTAGCCGATGCCCGCATACGCCTGCAGGTACCCGATCCCGGAGCCGCCCGGGCCGCCGGGGTTGACCACCAGGGAGCCGAGCCGCTTGCCGCGGCTGGTGGCGGGGCGGCGGGCCACCGCGATCTCGACGTCGCCGGCCTCGGGGCGGGCGTAGTCGAGCGGGGCCTTCATCGTGGAGCACTGGAAGCCGGGGACACCGCAGTCGCGCCAGCTCAGTTTCTGCTCGTAGTACGGGCGCAGCGCGGCCGGGATCGCGGTCGCGGCGGCCGACCTCACCCCGGCCTCCCCGGGGGAGGACGCGGCGGCCCGGGGTCCTCCCGAACCGCCCGAGGTGCACCCGGAGAGCAGCAGCCCGGCGGCTGCGATCACGGTCCCGGTGGTGCGCAGCAGGCGACTGGTGTCCATTCCCGGAGCCTACGGCCTGGGAACCGTGCCGGTACGGCGTGGCAGTGCCCCCGGCGCGGGCCGCCCCCCGGGCCGTGCGGCCGACCCCCGCCAGGGCACCCGGCAGCGCCCCCACGGACCGGCCCCCTCCGGCCGCGCAGCCCGTACCGCTCGTACGGGTGAAGCCGTCAACCGGACGCCCGCCGCACGACCCGGCTCCGGCCGGACCTTTCAGCCGAGCCGAGCCGAGCCGGTCCAGTCAGCCGGCCGGTCCCGTCAGGCGGGCCGGTCCCGTCAGGTCAAGCGGGCCGCTTCGGGCGAGGCGGACCCGTTCAGGTGAGGCGGGCCGCGCCGGGCGGATCGGGCCGCCTCGGCCGGGTCAGCCCGCGCGCAGCGACATCGTCATCGCCTCGACCGCGAGGAGCGGGGCGACATTGCGGTCCAGGGCGTTCCGGCAGGCGATGATCGCCTCGATCCGGCGCAGGGTCCGCTCGGGACCCGACGCACGGGCGATCCGGTCGAGGTCGGGCCGTATCTCCTCATTGGCGATGGCCACCGAGGAGCCGAGCTGCAGGGCCAGCACGTCCCGGTAGAACCCCGTCAGGTCGGTCAGCGCCAGATCGAGGCTGTCGCGCTGGGTACGGGTGCGGCGACGCTTCTGCCGGTCCTCCAGCTCCTTCATCACGCCCGCCGTGCCACGCGGCATCCGGCCGCCGGTGCCGGCCCCGGCGCCGAGCGCGGCCCGCAGGTCCTCGGTCTCCTTGCCGTCGACCTCCTCCGCGACTTGCTTGGCATCCTCGGCGGCGGCGTCCACGAGCTCCTGCGCGGCCTTGAGGCAGCCGCCCACGTCGTCCACGCGGAGCGGGAGCTTCAGCACGGAAGCCCGCCGCGAGCGGGCCGCCTCGTCGGTGGCGAGCCGGCGGGCCCGGCCGATGTGGCCCTGGGTCGCGCGGGCGGCGGCCGCGGCGACGGCGGGCTCGATGCCGTCCCGCCGCACCAGCACGTCCGCGACGGCGGCCACGGCCGGGGTGCGCAGCGTCAGGTGCCGGCAGCGGGAGCGGATGGTGGGCAGCACGTCCTCCAGCGAGGGAGCGCACAGCAGCCACACCGTGCGCGGCGCGGGCTCCTCCACGGCCTTGAGCAGCACATTGCCCGCACCCTCGGTCAGCCGGTCGGCGTCCTCCAGGATGATGACCTGCCAGCGGCCCACGGCCGGGGAGAGCTGCGCCCGGCGGACCAGGTCGCGGGTCTCCTTCACACCGATGGACAGCAGGTCGGTGCGGACGATCTGCACATCGGAATGCGTGCCGATCAGGGTGGTGTGGCAGCCCTCGCAGAAGCCGCAGCCCGGCTCACCCCCGAGGGCGCGGTCGGGGCTGGTGCACTGGAGCGCTGCCGCGAAGGCACGGGCGACGGTGGAGTGCCCGGAGCCGGGCGGCCCGGTGAACAGCCAGGCGTGGGTCATCTTGGACGCGGCGGGCTGCGCGGTCCCGCCCGAGACGGCGGTGACCAGGGCGTCGGCATCGCGGGCGGCGGCGGCCAGCTGCGTCTGGACACGCTCCTGTCCCACCAGGTCGTCCCATACGGGCATCCCGCCCACCGCCTTTCACTTACCGTCCGCTACCGTCCGTGCCGTACCTGTTCACAGTGTGGCGCGCGCCACTGACAATCCCGCTCAGCGGCGGCGCGGACGGCGGTCGTCGTCCTCGTCGTCCCGGTGGCGCCCCAGCAGTTCGTCCGCCAGCGTCGGCAGATCGTCCAGCGGGGTTTCCTCGGCCCAGTCCGAGCGGGGCCGGCGCGGCCGGCCGTCGGCGCCGAGGACGGGAAGCTCCCGGGTCGCGTCATTGCCGGCGCCCCTGCCCGGGCCATCGCCGGAGCCGTTGCCGGCGTCCCGGAAGATGCCCGGCGGCACCCGGTCGGCCGGGTTCTCCTCCGGACGCCGGGCCGTGGGCCGCGAGGCGGACTGCGCGGAGCGCCCGGACTGCCCGGACTGCCCCGACTGCGCCTGGCGCGCGGGGGCCGCCCCGGCGGGGCGCACGGGCGGCAGTACGGCCGTCTCGTCGGCCGGACCCGTGGGCCGGACCGGCGGCAGCACCGAGGTCTCCGCCGCCGGGTCGATCTTCGGCACCGGCACCGTCTCGGTCACATCGTCCGGCTGCAGGACCCGCTTGACCACCGGGGTCTCGACGGTCACGGCCTCACCCAGGTGCGGCTCCTTGCGCATACCGACCCTGGGCGCCGGCGCATCCGCTGCCGACGCCGAAGCAGCCGGAGGCGAGACCGGAGCCGGAGCCGCCACAGCAGAGGCCGCCGCGGACGCGGCCGCGGCAGCAGCCGCCTTCGCCGCCGCCTCGGCCGCCGAAGCCGCCGCCATCCGGCGCGCCTCCTCGGCCTTCAGCAGGGCCTCCTCCGCACGCCGCTGCTTCTCCAGCCGTCGCTCCTCGGCCTCGGCCCGCAGCCGGGCCTCCTCCGCCGCCTGCAGCCGCAGCCGCTCCTGCTCCGCCGCGCGGGCCTTCTCCTCGGCCTCCGCGCGCAGCCGCTCGGCCTCGGCCCGGGCCCGGGCCTCCTCCTCGGCGCGCTGCCGCTCCTCGGCCGCCTTGCGGGCGGCTTCGGCCTCGGCCTTGATCCGGGCCTCCTCGGCCTCGCGGGCCTTGCGGGCCTCCTCCTCGACGCGCAGCCGCTCTTCCTCCGCCTTGCGCGCCGCCTCTTCCTCGGCCTTGCGCCTGGCCTCCGCCTCGGCGAGGCGCCGCGCCTCGATCTGCGCGGCCACCTCGTCCTCGGAGAGCGGGAGCATCCGGTCCAGCCGGTGCCGTACGACGGTGCTGACGGACTCCGGGTCCTGGCCCGCGTCCACCACCAGGTAGCGCCCCGGGTCGGACGCGGCGAGCGTCAGGAACCCGGCCCGCACCCGCTGGTGGAACTCCGCCGGCTCCGACTCCAGCCGGTCGGGCGCCTCCGTGAACCGCTCGCGCGCCGCCTCCGGCGACACGTCGAGCAGCACGGTCAGATTCGGTACGAGGCCGTCGGTGGCCCAGCGCGAAATACGGGCGATCTCGGTCGGGGAGAGGTCGCGGCCGGCGCCCTGATAGGCCACCGAGGAGTCGATGTAGCGATCGGAGATGACGACCGCACCGCGCTCCAGGGCGGGCCGGACGACGGTGTCCACGTGCTCGGCGCGGTCGGCCGCGTAGAGCAGGGCCTCGGCGCGGTTCGACAGCCCGGCCGAGGACACGTCGAGCAGGATCGAGCGCAGCCGCTTGCCGACCGGGGTGGCCCCGGGCTCGCGCGTCACGACGACCTCGTGGCCCTTGCCGCGTATCCATTCGGCCATCGCCTCCACCTGGGTGGACTTGCCGGCGCCGTCGCCGCCCTCCAGGGCGATGAAGAAGCCGGTGGCGGACGCCGCCTGTACGGGCTCCCCGCCGCGCAGCGCCTCGCGCAGGTCGCGGCGCAGCGGTACGCCGCCGCGGTCGTCGACCTTGGCGAGCACCACGACGGCGACGGGCAGCAGCAGCGCGCCGACCAGCATCAGCGTGAACGCGGCGCCGTCGTGCGCGAAGACGACGTCACCGACGGCGAGGCGGTGCGGGCCGATCCCCGCGGCGAGGGCGGGGGCGGCGACGGCACCCACGGCCACGGCCACCCGTACGACGGCCTGCAGGTGCTCGGTGACCCGGGCCCGGCGGAACTCCTCGGTCTCCTGGTCGAGCAGCGTGTGGCCGGTGTTGGCGGCGACGCCCGCGGAGGTACCGGCGAGCAGCGACAGGAACAGCACGGTCGCGGTGTCCGGGACCAGTCCGGTGAGCAGCAGCGCGAGCCCGGTGACGCCTATGGCCAGGGCCAGCAGCCGGCGCCGGGACAGCGCCGGGAGCACCTTGCCGGCCTGGGTGGCGCGGATGCCGAGGCCGGTGCCGCCGACGAGGGCCAGTACGAGGAGCGCGAAGGAGGCCGGGCCGCCGCCCAGGTCGAAGGCGTGCAGTACGGCGATGGCGGCGGCACTGGCCACCGCTCCGGCGACGGCCGCGCAGGCGAGCACGAGCAGCGGGATGGCGCCCGTACGGCCCTTCTCGGGCCGGTCGCCCACCTTGGGGGTGCGCAGGCCCTCCAGCGGGGAGCGGGGGCGCGGGGTCTTCGCACCGGGCAGCACCAGCGGGAGCAACAGCGACACGGACGCCGCGAACAGGCCCGAGGCCACGTACGAACCCAGCGCGGCCTGGTTCTCGGCGAACCAGCCCACTCCGAGGCCCAGCGCCTTGCCGACCAGGGTCGCGGCGAGCAGCGCGGCCGCGGCGGCCGGCATCGCCGCGAAGGCGGTACGCAGATTCAGCCGGCGCAGCGCGTCGAGGTGGTCCGGCAGCGGCCGTACGGTCGCCCCTTCCGGCGGCGGCGCCGGCAGCAGGGCGGGGGCGGCGCTGTCCTTGGCCACGCTCCAGAGCCGCTCTGCGGCGCCGGAGACGAAGACGGTGGCGAGCAGCGCGGTGAGCGCGTGCGCCGGGATCCAGTCGAGCCACAGCGGGGCGACGACGAAGAGGCCGAGGCGCACCCCGTCGGCGCCGATCATCGTCCAGCGGCGGTCCAACTTGCCACCGGCCTCCCGGGGGGCGGTGAGCTTGGCCAGCGGGCCCAGCAGCACGGCGCCGAACAGGACAGTGGCGAGGATCCGGACGCCGAAGACGGCGGCGACGGCGAGGGCCCAGCCTGTGTAGCCGCCGCCGAAGGCGTCCTGGGAGACGGCCGCCTGGAAGGCGAGCAGCACCAGGACCAGCAGGGCGAGGGCATCACCGATGCCGCTCACCAGCTGGGCACTCCACAGTCGGCGCAGCCTGGGCGTGCGCAGCAGGGCACGCACCGCTCGCTCGCGGGAGTCCGCGGCCAGGGCTTCGTCGTAGGTGGGGGTTGTGGGGGCGGTCACGACCGTCGGCTGCTCGGCTCGCGTCATCCGCCCAGCCTATCCGCTGCGCTTGGCGGGTGCGGAGGCCTGTGGACAAGCCCGGGTGTGACCCCGGACCCACCTTCCGGGCCCTGTCCGGACCCGGCCCCTCCGGCAGGACCCCCGGGGGCTGGATTCACCGGCGGGCAAATCCAGCCCCTGGCGGGTTACTCGTCCGCCGTGGCGGCGGCCGCAGCCTTCTTCGCGGTCGCCTTCTTCGCCGTCGTCGTCTTCTTGGCGGCCGCGGTCTTGGTCGCCGTAGCCGTCGCCTTCTTCGCCGGGGCCTTCTTCGCCGGGGCCTTCTTCGCGGGGGCCTTCTTGGCCGTCTTCTTGGCCGGAGCCTTCGCGCGCTTCTCCGCCAGCAGCTCGTACCCGCGCTCCGGAGTGATCGTCTCGACGTCGTCGTCCCGCCGCAGCGTCGCGTTCGTCTCGCCGTCCGTCACGTACGGGCCGAAGCGGCCGTCCTTGACCACGACCGGCTTCTCGCTCACCGGGTCCGTGCCCAGTTCCTTCAGCGGCGGCTTGGCCGCGGCCCGGCCCCGCTGCTTCGGCTGTGCGTAGATCGCGAGCGCCTCGTCGAGCGTGATCGAGAACAGCTGGTCCTCGGTCTCCAGCGACCGCGAGTCCGTGCCCTTCTTCAGGTACGGGCCGTAGCGGCCGTTCTGAGCCGTGATCTCCACGCCCTCGGCGTCCACGCCGACGACCCGCGGCAGGGACATCAGCTTGAGCGCGTCGTCCAGCGTGACCGTGTCCAGGGTCATCGAATTGAACAGCGAGGCCGTGCGCGGCTTGACCGCGTTCTTGCCGGTCTTGGGAGTGCCCTCGGGGAGGATCTCCGTCACGTACGGCCCGTAGCGGCCGTCCTTGGCGACGATCTCGTTCCCGCTGACGGGGTCCTTGCCCAGCTCGAACTCGCCGCTCGGCTTCGCGAACAGCTCCTCCGCGTACTCCACCGTCAGCTCGTCCGGAGCCATGTCGTCCGGTACGTCGGCCCGCTGGTGGCCCTCCGCGTCCTTCTCACCGCGCTCCACGTACGGCCCGTACCGGCCGACCCGCAGCACGATCCCCTCGCCGACGGGGAAGGAGGAGATCTCCCGGGCGTCGATGGCGCCCAGGTCCGTGACCAGCTCCTTCAGACCGCCGAGGGCGTCACCGTCGGCCGGCACGACCTCGGTCGCGTCCTCCGAGCCGAAGTAGAACCGCTTCAGCCACGGCACGGACTGGGCCTCGCCCCGCGCGATGCGGTCGAGGTCGTCCTCCATCTTGGCCGTGAAGTCGTAGTCGACGAGGCGCCCGAAGTGCGTCTCCAGCAGGTTCACCACGGCGAACGACAGGAAGGACGGCACGAGCGCCGTGCCCTTCTTGAAGACGTACCCGCGGTCCAGGATCGTGCCGATGATCGACGCGTACGTCGACGGGCGGCCGATCTCGCGCTCTTCGAGCTCCTTGACCAGCGAGGCCTCGGTGTAGCGGGCCGGCGGCTTGGTCGAGTGGCCGTCCGCCGTGATCTCCTCGGCCGACAGCGCGTCGCCCTCCGCGACCTGCGGCAGGCGCTTCTCGCGGTCGTCGAGCTCGGCGTTCGGGTCGTCCGCGCCTTCGACGTACGCCTTCATGAAGCCGTGGAAGGTGATCGTCTTGCCGGAGGCGCTGAACTCCGCGTCCCGGCCGTCCGACCCCGTGCCACCGATCTTCACGGTGACGGAGTTGCCGACCGCGTCCTTCATCTGGGAGGCGACGGTCCGCTTCCAGATGAGCTCGTACAGGCGGAACTGGTCGCCGGTCAGACCCGTCTCGGCGGGGGTGCGAAAACGATCACCCGAAGGACGAATGGCCTCGTGCGCCTCCTGGGCGTTCTTGACCTTCCCGGCGTAGACGCGCGGCTTCTCCGGCAGGTAGTCGGCGCCGTAGAGCTGCGTGACCTGCGCCCGCGCCGCCGACACGGCGGTGTCGGAGAGCGTCGTGGAGTCCGTACGCATGTAGGTGATGAAGCCGTTCTCGTACAGCTTCTGCGCCACCTGCATCGTCGCCTTCGCACCGAAGCCGAGCTTGCGCGAGGCCTCCTGCTGGAGCGTCGTCGTACGGAACGGCGCGTACGGGGAGCGGCGGTACGGCTTGGACTCGACCGAGCGGACGGCGAACGAGGTCTGCTCCAGCGCGGCGGCGAGCGCCCGGGCGTTCACCTCGTCGAGGTGCAGCACCTCGCTCTTGAGCTGCCCGTTGGAACCGAAGTCGCGGCCCTGCGCGACGCGCTTGCCGTCCACCGTGTTCAGGCGGGCGACCAGCGTGGAGGGGTCGGAGGCGTCACCGGCGCGGCCGGTGGAGAAGGTTCCGGTCAGGTCCCAGTACTCGGCGGAGCGGAAGGCGATGCGCTCGCGTTCCTTCTCGACGACCATGCGGGTGGCCACCGACTGGACGCGGCCCGCCGACAGCTTCGGCATGACCTTCTTCCACAGGACCGGCGAGACCTCGTAGCCGTAGAGGCGGTCGAGGATGCGGCGGGTCTCCTGGGCGTCGACCATGCGCTGGTTCAGCTCGCGCGGGTTGGCGACGGCGTCGCGGATCGCGTCCTTGGTGATCTCGTGGAAGACCATCCGATGGACGGGGACCTTGGGCTTGAGGACTTCCTGCAGGTGCCACGCGATGGCTTCGCCCTCGCGGTCCTCATCGGTGGCGAGGAAGAGTTCGTCGGACTCGGCCAGCAGGTCCTTGAGCTTCCTGACCTGCGCCTTCTTGTCCGCATTGACGACGTAGATCGGCTGGAAGTCGTGCTCGACGTCCACGCCGAGACGACGGACCTCGCCGGTGTACTTGTCGGGAACTTCGGCCGCGCCGCTGGGGAGGTCGCGGATGTGCCCGACGCTCGCCTCGACGACGTATCCCGGGCCGAGGTAGCCCTTGATCGTCTTCGCCTTGGCAGGGGACTCGACAATGACGAGTCGGCGGCCGCCCTTTGCGGTCTCGCTAGTCGGGGACAACTTGGCTCTTCTCTCCGGTCGGCACACGGTCGCGGTACGGCGACGCTGCGGAGTGTGACGGTACAACCCGCCCCCGTGTCAAACGGCAGAAGCCCGCAACGGCCACTCGAACGGTAACCCGACAAGTGCCATTTCTGCCGCCCGGATGCCGCGCCGGACCCTTGCCGATCACCATGGGGAGTGGTCAAAGGGCCGTCTGGCCCCGCCGGCGCCGCTCCCCATTTCCCCGTCCCCACCGGGCCCCACCTGGCCTCTCGTGGCTTTCGGCGGCCCGCTGCGCCCTCGGCACGGGCTCCCGCGGACGCGCACCGCCCGGCGTGGCCACACACGGTTTCGGCCGACTTCACACGTCCGCGTGCGGGCGCGCCCCGCCCCGGACGCCCCCGGTCACCCCCGCCGCGCCTACTGCGCGGGACGCGCCCCGGGGTCCAGGAAGCCCTGCTCCACCAGCATCCGGATGGCGTCCGGGGTCCGGTCGCGCAGGACGACCGGGTCCTCCTGCATCAGCTGCGCGATCGCGTCCAGGATCCGGCCCGCGCTGAGTGAGCCGTCACACACTCCGGCGAAGCCCGCCCCGACCGTGTCGACCTTGGTGGCACGCCGCATGCCACGGTTCTGCCGGAGCACGACGTGCTCCGGGTCCTCCGCGCCGGGCGCGCCGACCTGCTCCTGGACCACCTCTGCGGCCAGCGTGAAGTAGCCCTCCAGCAGGGCCGCGTCATCGTGTTCCCGCAGGTAGTCCTGTCGGGCGAAGTGCGCCAGGACGGTCTCCCCGAGCGGCTGCTCCACCGAGTGCGGCCACTCCTCGACCACGATCGAGGGCTCGGCCGCGTCGCTGCGGCGCAGGGTGATCCAGCCGAAGCCGACCGCCTTGGTCTTGCGGGCTTCGAACTCGTCGAGCCAGTCGTCGTACCGCCGCGCGTACTCGGCGGGGTCGGTGCGGTGGTCGCCCGCGTCGCGCAGCCACAGCTCCGCGTACTGGGTCACGTCCTGCACGTCACGCTGCACGATCCACGCGTCGCAGCCGCGCGGCACCCAGGAGCGGAGCCGGTCGTGCCAGTCCTCGCCCTCCACGTGCTGCCAGTTGCCGAGGAACTGCGCGTACCCGCCCGGATTGAGATGGGCTCCCGCCTCCTGGACCAGGGTTCGGCACAGGTCGTCGCCGCCCATCCCGCCGTCCCGGTACGTCAGCCGGGCGCCGGGGGAGATCACGAAGGGCGGGTTCGACACGATCAGGTCGTACGTCGCGTCCCCGACGGGCTCGAACAGCGACCCGGTGAGCAGCTCGGCCTGCGGCGCACCGGAGAGCGCCAGCGTCAACCGGGTGAACTCCAGGGCCCGGGGGTTGACGTCGGTGGCCGTGACCCGGGTCGCGTGCTGCGCGGCGTGCAGCGCCTGGATACCGGACCCGGTGCCCAGGTCCAGGGCGCTGTCGACCGGGATGCGGACGGTGATCCCGGCCAGGGTGGTGGAGGCGCCGCCGACCCCGAGGACCACGCCCTCCTCCCGGCTGCCGATACCGCCGGCCCCGCCGACCGCGCAGCCGAGGTCGGACACGATGAACCAGTCCTCGCCGTCCGGGCCCCCGAACGGGCGCACGTCGACGGTGGCGTGCACCTCGTCGCCCTCGCGCCGCAGCCAGCCGTCGGCCAGCGCCTCCTCGACCGGCAGCGCGGCCGCGGCGTGCACGTACGGCTCCGGCTGCTGGAGCAGGAACAGCCGGATCAGGCTGGCGAGCGGGCCGTCATTGCGCCCCCGGGTGGCACGCAGGGCGGGCACCGTCTCGCTGCGGGCCAGCGCGGCGTAGGCGGGGGCGCCGAGCAGCTCGAGCAGCCCGTCGGCGGTGAAGCCGGCGTCGAGCAGGGCGGCGCGGAGCTCGGCGGCGCGGTCGGGCGAAGGAAGGCTGGTGGTACTCACCCCTCCATTGTGGCCGCTGGCGCCGACAATCCCCGCGTCGCGGGGCCCGGACACGCGCCAGGGCGGCCGCGATCCCCTCGGGATCCCGGCCGCCCTGGTCGGCGTACCAGCCGCGTGGCGGTCGTCCGCGCTACTTGGGCGACGGCGACGTGGTCGTGACCTGACAACCCTTCTGGCTGTTCATCGCCTTGTCCAAGCCGCCCGCCTTGAGCGTGTCGAGCGCGTCCTTGCCGCCCTTGGTCGCGTCCTCCAGGCCGGCCGCGACGTCCTTGAGCCCCTCGGCGAACTTGGCCTGGTCCTTGGGGTCGAGGGCGTCCATCTTCGTCTTCAGGGCGGCGTAGCCCTGGGAGGTCGACTCGAAGCCCTTGACCGCCGCGGTCTGGGTCTCCTCGCCGTTCTTGGCCGGCGGAACTCCCGCCCCCTGCAGGGCCGCACCCATCGCCTTGTACGACGCGGACATGGTCCCGAAGGCAGCCGAGTCGGTCGACTGGACCTCCTCGGGCTTGCTGCTCTCGGTCGCCACCCGCTTGATGTCGGCGTTGGCCTGCTCGATCTTCTTCAGTTCGGGCTGCCAGCTGTCACAGACCTTCTTGGCCCAGGCGTCGGCCTTCTTGTCGCCGTCGTCCCCGCCGCAGCCGGACAGGACGAGCATCAGTACCGCACCGCCTGACACTGCGGCCGCAAGCTTCTTGTTCACCGGATTGGTCCCTTCGAAGGCTCTCGGCCCGGAAGATACACGCCCACCATCAGGGGACGTGCAAAGGCGGACAGACGGCGCGTCAGTCCGCGCCGCCTGTCCGCCGTTCGGGCGTACGATCGAGCCTGCCCGGTCCTCGTTCAGACCTGACGTCGCACCCGGCTCAGGAAGAGACCACCGCCGGGTCGGCCGGCTGCGCCACCCGCTCGGCGGGAGCGTCCTCGGGCTCCTCGCCGACCGTGATGCCGCGGCGCTTGGAGACGTAGACCGCGCCGGCGATGACACCGATCGCGAGGATCGCGACGACGGCCCGCACGGTCGGGTTGGCGTCCTCGCCGTAGCTGAACTGCACGACGGCGGGGGCGATCAGCAGCGCCACCAGGTTCATGACCTTGAGCAGCGGGTTGATGGCCGGACCGGCGGTGTCCTTGAACGGGTCGCCGACCGTGTCGCCGATGACGACCGCCTCGTGCGCAGCACTGCCCTTGCCGCCGTGGTGCCCGTCCTCGACGAGCTTCTTCGCGTTGTCCCACGCGCCACCGGAGTTGGCGAGGAAGACCGCCATCAGGGTGCCGGTGCCGATGGCGCCGGCCAGGAAGGAACCGAGCGCGCCGACGCCGAGCGAGAACCCGACGGCGATCGGCGTGAGGACGGCGAGCAGGCCGGGCGTGGCGAGTTCGCGCAGCGCGTCCTTGGTGCAGATGTCCACGACGCGCCCGTACTCGGGCTTCTCGGTGTAGTCCATGATCCCGGGGTGCTCGCGGAACTGACGGCGCACCTCGTAGACGACGGCGCCCGCGGAACGGGAGACGGCGTTGATGGCGAGGCCGGAGAACAGGAACACGACCGCCGCGCCCAGGATCAGGCCGACCAGGTTGTTGGGCTGCGCGATGTCCAGGCTGAGGTTCATCTCCCCGGCCTTGGCGCCGACCTCCTTGACCGCGGTGGCGATGGCGTCGTTGTACGAGCCGAAGAGCGCGGCCGCGGCGAGCACGGCGGTGGCGATGGCGATGCCCTTGGTGATGGCCTTGGTGGTGTTGCCCACCGCGTCCAGGTCGGTCAGCACCTGCGCGCCGGCGCCCTCGACGTCGCCGGACATCTCCGCGATGCCCTGGGCGTTGTCGGAGACGGGCCCGAAGGTGTCCATGGCGACGATGACGCCGACCGTGGTGAGCAGGCCGGTGCCGGCCAGGGCCACGGCGAAGAGCGCCAGCATGATCGACGTGCCGCCGAGCAGGAACGCCCCGTAGACCCCGAGGCCGATGAGCAGCGCCGTGTAGACGGCGGACTCCAGGCCCACGGAGATGCCGGCGAGGACCACGGTGGCCGCGCCGGTGAGGGAGGACTTGCCGATGTCCCGGACGGGACGGCGGTTGGTCTCGGTGAAGTAGCCGGTGAGCTGCTGGATCAGCGCCGCGAGCACGATGCCGATCGCGACGGCGACGACGGCCAGGATGCGCGGGTCGCCGGAGTGGTTGGTGATCGCGGGGTTCTCGACCCCGACGAGCTCCTTGTAGGTGGCCGGCAGGTAGGCGTAGACGGCGATCGCGACCAGCACCAGGGAGATCACCGCGGAGATGAAGAAGCCGCGGTTGATGGCGGTCATTCCGCTGCGGTCGCTGCGGCGCGGGGAGACCGCGAAGATGCCGATCATCGCGGTGACGACACCGATGGCGGGGACGATCAGCGGGAAGGCGAGGCCCAGGTCGCCGAAGGCGGCCTTGCCGAGGATGAGCGCGGCCACCAGGGTGACGGCGTACGACTCGAAGAGGTCGGCGGCCATTCCGGCACAATCTCCGACGTTGTCGCCCACGTTGTCGGCGATGGTCGCGGCATTGCGCGGGTCGTCCTCCGGAATGCCCTGCTCGACCTTGCCGACCAGGTCGGCGCCGACGTCGGCGGCCTTGGTGAAGATGCCGCCGCCCACGCGCATGAACATCGCGATCAGGGCGGCTCCGAGGCCGAAGCCCTCCAGGACCTTGGGCGCGTCGGCGGCGTAGACCAGGACGACGCAGGAGGCGCCGAACAGGCCGAGGCCGACGGTGAACATGCCCACCACGCCGCCGGTGCGGAAGGCGATCCGCATGGCCTTGTGGGAGACCTCGGTCAGGTCCTTGGCGGGCTCGCCCTCCGCGGGCGTGGCCTCGCGGGCGGCGGCGGCGACGCGGACGTTGGCACGGACCGCGAGGCGCATGCCGATGTAGCCGGTGGCTGCCGAGAAGATGGCGCCGACGAGGAAGAAGGCGGAACGTCCCGCCCGCTGCGTCCAGTCGTCGGCGGGCAGCAGGAACAGCAGGAAGAAGACCACGACGGCGAAGATGCCGAGGGTGCGCAACTGGCGCCCGAGGTAGGCGTTGGCGCCTTCCTGGACGGCCGCGGCGATCTGCTTCATGCTGTCGGTTCCCTCGTCGGCGGCGAGGACCTGGCGGACCAGGATCTGCGCGACGACGAGCGCGGCGAGTGCCACGGCCGCAATGACGATCACGATGAGCCGATTGTCATCGGTGAGTACTGCGGATGCCAGATCAGTGGTGCGATCGGGCGCGATAGGGGTGAAGAGCCCCGTCATTCGTCCTCCTTGACGTGATGAGCTCAAGATGTGGACGGATTGTAGGGAGCGCGCCGTGATCAAAACAGTGCGCGGGAAACGGAATTGGCCTGCTCTTGCTCCTCAGCAATAGATCGCGTCACTCCATTACCCCCGAAAGGGGTAATGGGGCAAAAGCATTGACGCCTGGTCATTGATCTAGGAATTTGCGCGAGGGCACAAAAGAAGCCCTGCTCAGCAGGGCCGGAATAAAGATCGGAAGATACGACGACCCGCGCGCGCGGCGGTGTCCGCCGCCCCCGGAAGCACGCACCGCACCGCCCGCCGGACCGTCAGCGCCGTGCGCGCCGCCCGGGTGAACCCGGCCGGAGACGTACGGGCCGGGCGTGCCGGGGCCGGGGGGCCGGAACGGGCCGGGGGCCGGGGCCCGGAGGCCCGAGATCCGGAGCCGAGATCCTGGGGCCCGGGGGCCCGGGGGCCCGGGAGCCGGGAGACCCGAACGGGCCAGGCCTGCGGACGCCCCGAGGCCCGGAGGCGGGAGGGCCCGGCAAGCCGGGTCCACGGAGGCCGGGAGGCGGGAAGCCCGGAACGGCCGGGGGTGTGGGGGAGCCCGGAGGCCCGGCGACACGGAGTGGGCCGGAGGCGGGCGGGGGCGCGGAGGCCCGGGAAGCCGGCCCAGCAGCACGGAGACCCGGAACGGCACGGAGGCGTGCGGGAGCGTGGAAGCACGGGAAGCCGGCCCGGCAGCACGGAGACCCGGAACGGGCCGGAGGTGTGCGGGAGCACGGAAGCCCGGCAACCCGGGTCCTACGGAGGCTCGGAGGCCAGGCTCGGAACGACCGGAGGCGTGCGGAAGGCCCGCAGCTCGGCGGCCCGGAGTCTCGGAACGGCCGGAGGCCGGCAACCCGGAACGGGCCGCAGGCATACGCAAGCCCCGAGACCTGGAACCGGGAACCCGGGTCCTACGGGAAGCTCGGGGGACCGCGGGAAGGGGCCCTACGGAAGCCCGGCCCCCACGGAGGCCCCGAGACGGGCCCACGGGAGCCAGGCGACCCGGAACCCAGGCCTTACGGAGGTTCAGATCCCGAAGACGCGCCCTACGAGAGCCAGGCGACCCGGAACCCGGGGCATGCGGAAGCTGGGAGGCCCCGAGAGGGTCCTCCGGAGGCTCGTAGACCCCGAACCGACACCAAGGGACCCGGCAAGCCCGGAACCCAGGCCCTACGGAGGCTCAGGCCCCGGAGACGGGCCCCACGGGAGCCCGGCGGCCCGGCGGCGCAGCCCGGGCTACGGGAGCTCGGAGACCCCGGCGACGGGCCAGCTCATCCGGATGGTCCCGCCCGCTTCGCCGCTGGTCACCTCGACGTCGTCGACGAGCCCGCTGATCACCGCGAGGCCCATCTCGTCCTCGCCCTCGATGTCGGGGTGCAGGACGGCCTCCATTCCGGGCACGGCGGAGGACGGGCCGCCGGCCGGTCCGGGAACCTCGTCGCCGACCTCGATGGAGAACACCTTCTCCTCCTCGGTCAGCACGACCCGGACGGGCGCGGTCAGCCCGTTGCTGCGGTGCAGTCCGACGGCGCGCGAGCAGGCCTCGCCCACGGCGAGGCGGACCTCGTCGAGGACGGCTTCCTCCACGCCCGCCCGCCGCGCCACGGCGGCCGCGACGAGGCGGGCCGTCCTGACGTGTTCGGGCTGGGCGCTGAAGCGCAGTTCAACGGTGGCCATGCGCGTCCCCCTCGGACTACGGGCGTGCCTTGCAGGGGCCCGGACCGCCTGTGGCCCGGTGCCCCCCGCTCCTCATGCGGCTCGTCGACGGCTGCCCGTCGGGCGGCCGCCGCAGAGCCGTCAGTCGGTGGCCTGGACGGCGTCCTCCACCGAGGTGTGGATCGGGAACACCTTGGTCAGGCCGGTGATGCGGAAGATCTTCAGGATGCGCTCCTGGTTGCACACCAGACGCAGCGAGCCCTCGTGCGCACGGACGCGCTTGAGGCCTCCCACGAGCACACCAAGCCCGGTGGAGTCGAGGAAGTCCACTCGCTCCATGTCGACAACCAGGTGGTAGCTGCCGTCGTTCACCAACTCGACCAACTGCTCGCGCAGCTTGGGCGCGGTATACACATCAATCTCGCCACCGACCTCCACGACCGTACGGTCGCCGACAGTGCGAGTCGACAGGGACAGGTCCACGGATCCTCCAGCACCTTGCTATCGAGCGGCGCCCCCCAGGGGCCTCCCCACCCGAAGGTGGGCGAGGGATTGGCTGCCGCGATGGCATTCAATCACTTACCGGCAGGCGCGCACGACGCCTTGGGCCCATTGTCCCGCACGCCAGTGACACACTCGGTTCCAATGGCCCATACTCACCACCCCGGTCGGCCCACGGCACCCGCGGACCAGCGACCCACCCCCGGCACGGTTCTGAACCGGCTGGCACGGGGGCCTTCCCGAGCTGCGCGCATCACCCATACGGAGCACTTGCCCCCTCGGGACGGCCGTCATGCAGTCTGGCCCGACCGCATCCGAACGGATGTAGTAGCCGCCATCCAGGCCGCAGGCATCGAACATCCGTGGGAACACCAGGCCGCTGCCGCCGAGCATGCCCTCGACGGCGAGTCGGTGGTCGTCGCGACCGGCACCGCCTCGGGCAAGTCCCTGGCGTACCTGGCGCCCGTGCTCTCCGCCCTCGCGGACGGCGCCGAAGCCCCGAACGGCCGCGGAGCGACCGCCCTGTACCTGGCACCCACCAAGGCCCTGGCGGCCGACCAGCGGCGCGCCGTACGGGAACTGGCCGCCCCGCTGGGCAACGCGATCCGCCCCGCCGTGTACGACGGCGACACTCCGGTGGAGGAACGCGAGTGGGTGCGCCAGTACGCCAACTACGTCCTCACCAACCCCGACATGCTGCACCGCGGGATCCTGCCCGCCCACCCCCGCTGGTCCTCCTTCCTGCGGTCCCTGCGCTACGTCGTGATCGACGAATGCCACACCTACCGGGGAGTATTCGGCTCCCACGTGGCCCAGGTCCTGCGCCGGCTGCGGCGGCTGTGCGCCCGCTACGGCTCCGAACCCGTCTTCCTGCTCGCCTCCGCCACCGCGAGCGACCCGGCGGCCGCGGCCTCCCGGCTGACCGGCCTGCGGGTCGTCGAGGTCGCCGACGACGCCTCCCCGCGCGGCGAGCTGGTCTTCGCCCTGTGGGAGCCGCCGCTGACCGACCTCAAGGGCGAGAAGGGCGCGCCCGTACGCCGTACGGCCACCGCGGAGACCGCCGACCTGCTGACCGACCTGGTCGTGCAGGGCGTGCGCACCGTCGCCTTCGTCCGCTCCCGGCGCGGCGCCGAGCTGATCGCCGTCATCGCCCAGGAGCGGCTCGCCGAGGTGGACCGCTCGCTGCCCCGGCGGGTCGCGGCCTACCGCGGCGGCTACCTGCCCGAGGAGCGCCGGGCGCTGGAAGGCGCCCTGCACTCCGGGGAACTCCTGGGACTGGCCGCCACGACCGCCCTGGAGCTCGGCGTGGACGTCTCGGGCCTGGACGCCGTACTGATCACCGGCTACCCCGGCACGCGGGCCTCCCTGTGGCAGCAGGCCGGCCGCGCCGGGCGCTCGGGCCAGGGCGCCCTGGCCGTGCTGATCGCCCGTGACGATCCGCTCGACACGTACCTCGTCCACCACCCGGAGGCGCTGTTCCGCCAGCCGGTCGAGGCCACGGTGCTGGACCCCGACAACCCGTACGTCCTGGCCCCCCACCTGTGCGCGGCCGCGGCCGAGCTCCCGCTGACGGAGGCGGACCTCGACCTCTTCGGCCCGGCGGCCCGCGAGCTCCTCCCCCAACTGGAGGCCGCCAAGCTGCTGCGCCGCCGGGCGACGGCCTGGCACTGGACCCGGCGTGAGCGGGCCTCCGACCTGACCGACATCCGGGGCGGCGGCGGCCGTCCCGTGCAGATCGTCGAGGCCGCCACCGGCCGGCTGCTGGGCACGGTCGACGAGGCCGCGGCCCACACCGCCGTCCACGACGGGGCGGTCCACCTCCACCAGGGCCGCACGTATCTCGTGAAGCACCTGGACCTGGAGGATTCGGTGGCCCTGGTGGAGGAGTCCAGCCCGCCCTTCTCCACCACCGCCCGGGACACCACCTCCATCTCGGTGCTGGAAACCGAGACGGAGATCGCGTGGGGCCGGGGCCGGCTCTGCTTCGGCTCCGTCGAGGTCACCAACCAGGTCGTCTCCTACCTGCGCCGCAAGCTGATCACCGGCGAGGTGCTCGGCGAGGCCAAGCTGGACCTGCCGCCGCGCACCCTGCGCACGCGGGCCGTGTGGTGGACGGTCACCGAGGACCAGCTCGACGAGGCCCGGATCAACCCGGAGATCCTCGGCGGCGCCCTGCACGCCGCCGAGCACGCCTCCATCGGCCTGCTCCCGCTCTTCGCCACCTGCGACCGCTGGGACATCGGCGGGGTCTCCGTCCCGCTGCATCCCGACACCCTCCTCCCGACGGTCTTCGTCTACGACGGCCACCCCGGCGGCGCCGGTTTCGCGGAGCGCGCCTTCCACACGGCCCACGCCTGGCTGAGCGCGACCCGCGACGCCATCGCCGCCTGCGAGTGCGAAGCCGGCTGCCCCTCCTGCATCCAGTCCCCCAAGTGCGGCAACGGCAACGACCCCCTCCACAAACGCGGCGCCATCCGCCTCCTCACCCGCCTCCTGGCGGAGTCGCCCCCGCCCCCGTAGCCAGACCATCCCCGCCGCCCGTACCCGACGCCGCCCCGGCTCGGCGCAGGGGTGGGGCCGGGGGGCCGGCGCGGGCTTGGATCGGTGGGGTGAAGGGGCCCGTCGCGGCGCGGGCCGTGATCTGGGCCCTCTCGCCCGTCAGCACGCACGCGGTGACGCGCGCGCCCTGGGCCACGGCCACCCGTACCGCCGTGGCGCAGGCGGCCTGGGGGCCATGGGCCCAGCTCGCGGCGGCCGCGAGGGCGGCCAGGTCGGCGGCCGCCGCCGCCCGGTGGCGGGCCACGACGGCCTGGCCGAGCAGCAGCACCCCGCCGAACACCGCTCCGAGCACGGTCACCACGAGCGCGGCCCACACCGTGGCCGAGCCCCGGTCCCCGGCCCGGCGCACCGCCCGGCTCATGGCGGCGGCCCCACGCTGTCCTCGGCCAGGGCCACCGCCTGCGCGCCGAGCCGTACGGGCAGCTTCTCCGGCCCCGGCGCGGGCGCCGCGACCCGGATGCGCCACAGATCGCCCGTGCGCTCCACCTCCACCCTCGCCCCTGGCGGGGCGGCCGCCTCGGCCGCCGCGACCACGACCTCCGCCGGTTCCGACCGGGCCGCCGCCCGGGCACCGGCCCGCGCGGCGTCCACGCACCGGATCTGCCCGGCGGCCGCCATCAGCGCCCACACCAGCAGCGCCGCGAACAGCACCAGGGCCGGGATCACCAGGGCGGCTTCCGCCGTCACATATCCCCGGTCGTCACTCCTGCCCCGCTTTCCCCGTGACTTTCCCTCAGAACGGCACATCGAGCGCCTTCCCGATGGTCGATTGAAGTGCCGTGGACACCACCTCGCTCGTCACCACCTTGTACAGAACGGCGGCGAATGCACACGCCGCGATCGTGCCCATGGCGTATTCCGATGTCGACATTCCCGCATCGCCGCCACGACCCGTCAGCGCCGCCCGTACGCGCGACCAGATGATCCTCATGACAACCTCCTGTTGATTGAGCTTCTTGACGTGATTTCAGATTGATCTCAGGTGTTCGAGAGGAGACCGGAAGCCATACCGATCACCACCGGCGCCACCCCGATCGCGAGAAAAGCGGGAAGGAAACACAGCCCCACCGGCGCGGTGACGAGCACCGCCGCCCGCTGCGCCCGGGCGCCCGCCCGCCGGGTCCGGTCCGCCCTCAGCGCCCCCGCCAGCCGGGATACCGGCTCGGCAGCCGGCGCCCCCGTCCGGGCGGACCGCTCCAGGCACTCGGCCAGCGCCCTGGCCCCCGGTATCTCCGCCAACCTCCCCCACGCGGCGCCCGGTTCCCCGCCGAGCCGCAGCTCCGCCCCGGCCAGGGCCAGCCGCTCGCCCACCGGGCCGCCCAGCGACTCCCCCACCACCTCGGCGGCCTCCACGGGCCCCGCCCCGGCCGCCAGACAAGCGGCCAGCAGGTCTGCCGCGAAGGGCAACTGGCGCTCCGCCTCCGCGGGGTCCACCCCGGCGGGCGGCTTCGGCCGGGCCGACCACCACCGCACCCCGAGGGCCGCCGCGCACCCGACCGCCACCCCCACAAGGCCGCCGATCAGCACCCAGCCCGCCACCAGCGCCCCGGCCGGCCCGGCCCAAGCGACCGCGGCGGCCCGTATCCGAGGCCCGAACACCGGCCGGCTCCACGCCGGTTGCGCCGCCAGCAGGGCGGAGATCCGACGCCGCGCCGCACGCTCCCGGGCTCTGGCCGCCCATGCCGCCGCCACGCAGAGCACGGCCGCCGCGAGACACAGCGCCGTCCCCAGCCTGTGGACCGAGAAGTCGCCCCTCACCATCACCCCTCCCCCACCCGTACGATCCGCCGACACCACAGCAGCCCCAGCGCCTCCAACACCCCTCCCGCCAGCAGACAGCCCCACCCCATGGGCGTGTGCAACAACACCCGCAGCGGATCCGCCCCGAGTCCGGTGCCGATCAGCAGCGCGACCACCGGCAGCAGGGCCAGCACCGCCGTCGTCGATCTCGCCCCGGCCAACTGGGCCCGCAGCGACTCCTCCCGGTCCCGCTCGGCCCGCAGTGCCCCCTCCAGCCGGTCCAGTCCGGCGGCCAGCCCGGCGCCCCCGTCCACCGAAACCCGCCAGCAGGCCGCCATCCCGGCCAGCCCCTCCGCGCCGGGCTCCCGCGCCGCCTGCCGCAGTGCTCCGGGCACTTCCCCGCCGAACGCCGCGGCCGCCAACACGGCCGCTTCCGCCGCACCCGGGCCGCCGGCGCCGCAGGCCGTCCTGCGCAGCGCCGCAGTCAGTGCCTGGCCCGGCTGGGCCCCGGCCCGCAGCTCGCCCACCACCGCGCCGCACAGGGACGCCACCTCCGCGGCCCTGGCCGTCCGGGCCCGCTCCCGCTCCCGGGCCCGCAGCCACCGCCGCACCAGCGGCAGGGCCGCCGCCCCGGCCACGAGCGGAACCACCGACCCGCCCAGCAGCCCGAGCGCCACTCCCGCCGCGAGGCAGGCCCACTCCCGCCACCGCGCGGCCCGTACCCGCACTCCGATCACCAGCCGCTCCCAGCGCACCGGCCCGCTCGGCACCACCGGTCCCGCACCGGCCAGCACGGTCCGGGCCCGCCGGGACACCCCATCGCCCCCGGCCAGCGCCCAGGCGGCCGCCCCGGCGCACAACGCGCCGGCGAACGCCGGCGCCACCGCCGCCCCGGCGCTCACCGGGCACCGCCCAACAGGGGGCGCAGCCGCTCCCAGCCCCGCTCCCGTACGAATCCCCGCGCGGCCCAGCGCAGCGCCGGCACGGTGACCACCAGCCCGGCGGCGTCCCGCTGGAGCACATGCACCTCGGCCACCCGGCGCCGCCCGGCCCGGTCCCGGACCAGGTGGACCACCAGGGTCAGGGCGGCCGCCAACTGGCTGTGCAGGGCGGCCCGGTCGAGCCCCGCGGCCGTCCCCAGTGCTTCCAGCCGGGCCGGAACATGCGCCGCTGCGTTGGCATGGACCGTGCCGCAGCCGCCCTCGTGTCCGGTGTTCAGAGCGGCCAGCAGATCCGCCACCTCGGCGCCCCGCACCTCACCCACGACCAGCCGGTCCGGGCGCATCCGCAGGGCCTGGCGGACCAGATCCGCGAGGGTGACCAGGCCCGCACCCTCCTGGTTGGCCGGACGGGTCTCCAGCCGCACCACATGCGGATGGTCGGGGCGCAGCTCGGCCGAATCCTCGGCGAGCACGATCCGCTCGCCGGGGCCGACGAGCCCCAAGAGGGCACTGAGCAGGGTGGTTTTGCCGGTGCCGGTCCCGCCGGAGACGAGGAACGACAGCCGGGCCTCGATCATGTCCCGCAGCAGCCGCTGACCGCCGGGCGGCAGTGTCCCCGCCGCGACGAGCTCCTCCAGCGTGAACGCCCTCGGCCGCACCACTCGCAACGACAGGCAGGCCGATCCGACGGCCACCGGCGGCAGCACGGCATGCAGCCGGGTGCCGTCCGGCATCCGGGCGTCCACCCAGGGCCGGGCGTCGTCCAGGCGCCGCCCCGCGACGGCGGCGAGCCGCTGAGCGAGTCTGCGCACGGCCTCGGCATCGGCGAAGGTCACCTCGGTCAGCTCCAGCCCGCCGCCGCGGTCCACCCACACCCGGTCCGGGGCGGCCACCAGCACATCGGTGACCTCGGGGTCACGGAGCAGTGCCTCCAACGGGCCCGCGCCGACCAGCTCGGAGCGCAACTCGGCGGCCACACCCAGCACTTCCGCGTCACCCAGCAGTCGGCCCTGCTCCCGCAGGGCCGCCGCGACCCGGGCCGGGGTCGGCTCCGCCCCGCTCTCGGCGAGCCGCCGGCGCACCGCGTCCAGCAGCACCGCGCTCATGCCGTCGCCCCTTGGGCGGAGCCGAGCACCCGCTGCCAGAAGCCGTCACAGAACCGGGCCAGCGCACCCCGCCCCTGCGCACCCGGCGGCTCCCCCTCGGCGACCCGCCCCGGGAGCCCCACCTCGACCGGCACTTCACCGGCCAGCGGCGCCCCCAGCAGCCCGGCCACCGCCTCGGCGTCGAGTCCGCCGGGTCCGCGTCCGCGCACGACCACCCGTACATCCCGGGCCACCATCCGGACCCCGGCGGCGACCCGGCCCGCCGCGGCCACCGCCCGCAACTCGCCCGGCACCACCATCAGCACCAGATCCAGTTGCGCCAGCACCTCGGCCACGGCTTCGTCCACCCGGCGCGGCAGGTCCACCACGACGACCCCGCCCCGGCGGCGCGCGGCGGCGACCACCGACCGCATCGCGGCGGGCGGCACCACCACCCGGTCCCCGCGGTCCCAGCTGAGCACCCGCAGGGCGTGCAGCTCGGGCAGGGATTCCGCCAGGGCTCCGGCGCCGACCCGGCCACGGGAGCCGGCGAAGTCCGGCCAGCGCAGCCCCTCGGCGGTCTCGCCCCCGAGCAGCACGTCCATGCCCCCGCCGAGCGGGTCGCCGTCGATGAGGATGGTCCGCTCCCCGGCGCGGGCGGCCCGCAGGGCCAGTGCGCAGGCGAGGGTGGAGGCTCCGGCCCCGCCGCTGCCGCCGATCACCCCGACCGCGAGGGCGGGCCGGCCGGCTCCTTCCACCACATCGGCGATGCGGTCCACGAGCCGGGCCTCGGCGTCGGGCAGCCGGAGCACTTCCTCGGCGCCGATCTCCAGGGCCCGCTGCCATACGAGGGGGTCGTCGAGCTCGCGGCCGACGAGGAAGACGCCGTCCCGCCGCGGGGCTCCGCGCACCCGCCGGGCGGCATCGTCCCCCACCAGGACGAGCGGCGCGGACTCCCAACCCACACCGCCCACGGTCGCGGCGCCGCCGGGGCTGCCGCCCCTCGCGCCCTCGCCGGATCCGCCGTGCCCGGGTACCGCGTGGTGCACGTGCGGCTCGGCGCCCGCCGCGGCGCACAGCCTCAGCAGGTCGTCCAGCAGCACGGGGTTCTCGGTGATGATCAACGGCCGTCCACCGCCCGGGGCGGGACCACCCGCACGGGCGATCCGCCCGACCCCGCCTGCCGCGACCGCTTCCGAAACTTCACACGACTTCGATCCAGCCACGATCTCCGCCCCCTTCTCACCGCATATCCAGCACCGCGGACTTCGCGGCTGGAATCACCGTGCAGCGATCAGGAAAAAGAAGTGGATCTTGCTCGAAAACTGTGGACAACCAGCCCGATGTGAATAACCCGCTCATCCCAACAGGTGAGTTCCGGAGCGCGGCGGAACCACTACGCACCGTGACGAGTCTGATCTGGTGAGGGCCTTCGCCACGACGGCCCCGTCAAGAGGAAGGGCCAGAGGGATGGTCACTTGGGGCCGAAGGCAGGGACGCGAACCGCGTCCGGACATGCGACGACCCCCGCCGGGGGGGAGAGCGGGGGTCGTCCCCACGGTCCGACTCGGGGGGGGAGGAGCCAGACCGGGTTAGCACGGTCGCGAACGATCCGTGACTTCCATGGTGTACCCGAGAGCCTTCTCAGGCAAACCCACGCGCCACACCTTACGCCGAATGGTGGGCGCATATGCTCGGGTCGTGGAAAATCAGCCCTTGCCGCACTCCTTGCCTCGCACCGCAGCCTTCTTCGACCTGGACAAGACGGTCATTGCGAAGTCGAGCACTCTGACGTTCAGCAAGTCCTTCTACCAGGGCGGCCTGATCAACCGGCGAGCCGTGCTGCGCACCGCGTACACGCAGTTCATCTTCCTGGCCGGCGGCGCCGACCACGACCAGATGGAACGGATGCGGGAGTACCTGTCCGCCCTCTGCAAGGGGTGGAACGTGCAGCAGGTCCGGGAGATCGTCGCGGAAGCCCTGCACGACCTCATCGACCCGATCATCTACGACGAGGCCGCCTCCCTGATCGAGGCCCACCACACCGCCGGCCGCGACGTGGTGATCGTGTCCACCTCCGGCGCCGAGGTCGTCGAGCCGATCGGCGAGATGCTGGGCGCCGACCGCGTCGTCGCCACGCGGATGGTCGTGGGCGACGACGGCTGCTTCACCGGCGAGATCGAGTACTACGCGTACGGGCCGACGAAGGCGGAGGCGGTGCGCGAACTCGCGGAGTCCGAGGGGTACGACCTCGCCCGCTGCTACGCGTACAGCGACTCCGCCACCGACATCCCGATGCTGGAGGCGGTGGGACACCCGCACGCGGTCAATCCCGACCGGGCGCTGCGCCGCGAGGCGGTGTCCCGGGAGTGGCCGGTACTGGTCTTCAGCCGGCCGGTACGCCTCAAGCAGCGGCTGCCCGGACTGTCGATGCCCGCGCGCCCGGCGCTCATCGCCGCGGCGGCCGTCGGAGCGGCCGCCGCCACGGCCGGGCTGGTCTGGTACGCGAGCCGCCGCCGCGCCGCCCTCGCGGCAGCCGTCTCCGCCTGAGGGGGCGCCCCAGCCGACCTCCGAGCCGACCCCCTGGCCGCGCCTGACCTGCACCGTTTTGGGCTGTCCGATTCGCCCGGAGACGCACCGGAAAGCAAAGAAATGCGGCAAGGGCTTTCGCTCGGCTCCGAAGCGGAGTACAAAGGAGTCAACGGCCCGCGAGACCAAAGAACATCCGAGAGGATCATCTTTAAAACGCAGTAAGGCCCACGGACCGAAGCATGAACGCCGAGCACCCACGCGACGTCGACCCGTCGATTACGGGCCAGCCGCACCAGGTGACGGGCAAAGTTCCCGACCTGATGGGCAACCTTCGAGGACGCTTGGTAACTGGGCGTAAATGCCAGCGGCGACACCAAAGTAAGACGGTGTCGCCGCAACCCTTTGTCCGGGTCCTTTGACGCCTACGCCGCGCCCCGCTGCAGGGCCTCGCAGACCGCCATCGACTCCCGCGCGCCCAGCTCGATCGCGCGCCCACAGTGGGCGATCCAGGCCGACATCCCCTCGGGGGTCCCGGACACGTACCCCTCGAAGGCCGCCAGGTAGGCATCGCGCCCCTGCTCCGCGTGGCCCACCTCCGCCGGGCAGATGGCCTTCGGGTCGAGGCCGCTGTTGATCAGTACGATCCGCTCCGCCGTCCTCGCGACCAGACCGTTGTACGTAGCGAAGGGGCGCAGCGCCAGCAGCTCGCCGTGCACCACCGCCGCCGTGATCAGCGCCGGGGCGGAGCCGCCCGCGATGATCAGCCGGGAGAGCCCGTCCAGCCGGCCCGCCACCTCCTGCGCATCAGGCAGCGGGGCGGTGACGAAGGGCTCGTCCACGGACTCCCCCGCCAGGCGGGGGCGGCCCACCACGTCCCCGGCCGCCGTCGAGCCCGACGCCACCAGGTGCAGTCGCGCCAGCACCCGCAGCGGCGACTGGCGCCAGATGCTGAGCAGTTGCCCCGCCTCGGCCGACAGACGCAGCGCCGCGCCCACCGTGCGCGCCTCGGCCTCCGCGCCGAAGTCGGTACGGCGGCGCACCTCCTCCAGCACCCAGTCGGCCCCGGACAACGCCGCGCTCCCGCGCGCACCGCGCAGTGCGGCCTCCGAGGTGATCTCCCCGCTGCGGCGGCGCATGACCCGGTGCCCATACACCCGGTCGACGGCCTTGCGTACGCGATCCACGGACTCGGCGACACCGGGCAGCGCGCCCAGCGGGGCCAGCGGGTCGGCGGAGCCGGAAGGGGCGGCGGAGCCAGTAGAACTACTCATAAGTAGGGAGCCTACGCACTGCGCCCCCGTGGCACCGACCCCTCCTTGGAGTGGTCTTCTTCACTTACACACACCACTCAAAGCGACCGGTCCACTACTCTTTGTGAACATGAAGATCGCTTTCGTGGGAAAGGGCGGCAGCGGCAAGACGACGCTGTCCTCCCTCTTCATCCGCCACCTCGCCGCCAATGAAGCCTCCGTCGTCGCGGTGGACGCCGACATCAACCAGCACCTGGGCGCCGCGCTCGGCCTCAGCGAGGACGAGGCGGCCGCGCTGCCCGCCCTGGGCGCGCACCTGCCCCTGATCAAGGACTACCTGCGCGGTTCCAATCCGCGCATCGCGTCCGCCGACACGATGATCAAGACCACCCCGCCCGGCGCCGGCTCCCGACTGCTGCGGGTCACCGAGGACAACCCGGTGTACGCGGCGTGCGCGCGCACGCTGCTGCTCGACGGGGAGCCCGTACGACTGATGGCCACGGGCCCGTTCACCGAGTCCGACCTGGGGGTGGCCTGCTACCACTCCAAGGTCGGGGCGGTGGAGCTCTGCCTCAACCACCTGGTCGACGGCCCGGACGAGTATGTCGTCGTCGACATGACGGCGGGCTCGGACTCCTTCGCCTCGGGCATGTTCACCCGCTTCGACGTGACCTTCCTGGTCGCCGAGCCGACCCGCAAGGGCATCTCCGTCTACCGCCAGTACAAGGAGTACGCGCGGGACTTCGGGGTCACGCTCAAGGTGATCGGCAACAAGGTGCAGGGGCCTGAGGACATCGAGTTCCTGCAGGACGAGGCCGGCGAGGACCTGCTGGTCACCGTGGGGCACTCGGACTGGGTGCGGTCGCTGGAGAAGGGCCGGCCGGCCGCCTTCGAGCTGCTGGAGGCGACCAACCGGCTGGCGCTGCAGGCGCTTCAGGACGCGGCCGACGACTCGTACGCGCAGCGCGACTGGGTCCGGTACACCGAGCAGATGGTGCACTTCCACCTGCGGAACGCGGAGAGCTGGGGCAACGCGAAGACCGGGGCCGACCTGGCGGACCAGATCGACCCCGGCTTCGTCCTTCAGGAGACCGTGGCCCAGGAGACCGGCATCGGGGACACGGTCGCCCAGGATGGCGGCGCCCAGGACGCCGTCACCCAGGACGCCGGCGCCCAGGAGACCCTCGTCAGTCCTCGCTCGGACTCGCTTCGGCCGACTCCGCAGCCGGCTTGACCCCGGCGGGGGCGGCCGGCGCCGCCGGCGGCCCCGCCTTCAGGAACTTCGTCCAGCCCTCCTTCGGCGCCTCGCCGACGTCGAGCGTGCGCATCCACTCCAGGGACTTGGGGTCCTGGGCGTCGAGCCAGTCGGCCAGCTCGCGGAAGGGCACGCAGCGGACCTCCTTCTGCGTGCACATCTCCTTGATGGAGTCCTCGACGGCTCGCATGTAGGTGCCGCCGTTCCAGGACTCGAAGTGATTGCCGATGATCAGCGGCGCCCGGTTGCCCTGGTAGGTCCGCTCGAAGGCCTTCATCAGGCCGTCGTGCATCTGCTCGCCCCAGTACGCGTGCTGCGAGGGGTCGCCCTGCGAGGTCGTCCCGGACTGGTTGACCATGTAGTTGTAGTCCATGCTCAGCGTGTCGAACGCCCGGCCCGGCATGGGCACCAGCTGGAGCGGCAGGTCCCAGAGCCCGTCCGTCTTCTTGGGCCAGATCTGCTTGCTGATGCCGCTGGAGTCGTAGCGGAAGCCCATGTCCTTCGCGGCCAGCATGAAGTTCTTCTGGCCTTCGAGGCAGGGGGTCCGGGCGCCGATGAGCTCCTTGTCGTAGTCGAAGGGGAGCGCCTCCATGTCCTTCAGGGCGGCGTTCGTCTTCCAGTTCTTGACGAAGGACTTGGCCTGGTTGATCTCGCTCTTCCACTCGTCGACCGACCAGGTGCCGACGCCGCCGTCGGGCCCGCAGAAGTGGCCGTTGAAGTGGGTGCCGATCTCGTTGCCCTCCAGCCAGGCGGCGCGCACCTGGGTGGCGGTGTCCTTGATGCCCTGGAGGTCGCCGAAGCCGATGTCGGAACGGCCCGGTGAGTGCTGCGGGGCCGTGTAGAGGTCCTTCTTCTCCTCCGGGAGCATGTACACGCCGCTGAGGAAGTACGTCATGCGGGCGTTGTGCCTCTTGCCGACGTCACGGAAATGCGAGAAGAGCTTCTGGCTGTCCTCGCCGGCCCCGTCCCACGAGAACACGACGAACTGCGGCGGCTTTTCGCCGGGCTTGAGCTTCTGCGCCTTCCGTACGTTCGGCTGCGGGCCGGTGTACGAGGTCGAGCCGTCGCCGATGAGCCGCTTGACGCTGCCCGGGGCCTCCGGGGCGGCGGCGCCCTTCTTCGCGGCCGGGGGCTTGGCGGGCTCCGAAGTGCTGCACCCCGCAACTCCCAGGACCAGCGCCGAGGCGACCAGGCCACCGGCGATCTTCTTCGTGGCGGCGGTCATCCGGCCACCCCTTCCTCGCAGTTCCATCGCGGATCCCTCGCAGGACTTCCGCGCCGCAACGTCCCACGCGGTCGGGTTTAAGGAAGGTATGACAAGCCGTACTAAATGCTTAATCACCCCCGAGTGCTAATTCGTAGGCCATTTGCCCTCATTACCCCCCATCGCTCTTTACTCTCCATTACCATCCATTTACCGAGTGTTGAGACTCCGCCGCTTCATCCCCTCTCGCCGCTTCATCCCTCTCGCCGCTTCATCCCTCCCGCCGCTTCATCCCTCCCGCCGCTTCATCCCTCCCACCGAGGAGACGGGACCTATGACAGCCCCAGCCCCATCCCCAGCCCCCATCCCGGCCCAAGTCCCGGCCCCACCGGCCAAAGAGCCCAAAGACTTCCCCGCGGACCTCTCCGCCTCCATCGCCGTCTTCCTGATCGCCCTGCCGCTGTCCCTCGGCATCGCGCTCGCCACCGGCGCCCCGCTCCAGGCCGGACTGGTCGCCGCGGCCGCCGGGGGGATCGTGGCCGGGCGGCTAGGCGGGGCACCGCTCCTGGTGAGTGGTGCGGCCACCGGACTCACCGTGGTCACCGCCGAGTTGATCCAGCACTACGGATGGCGCACCACCTGCGCCATCACCGTGCTCGCCGGCTGCTGCCAGCTCGGGCTCGCGTTCCTGCGCACCGCCCGGTCGGCGCTCATGGTGAGCCCGGCCATCGTGCACGGCATGCTCGCGGGCATCGGGGTGACCATCGCACTGGCCCAGCTGCACATCGTGCTCGGCGGCACCCCGCAGAGCTCCGCCCTCGCCAACGTCCGCGGGCTGCCGGCCCAGTTGGCCGACCTGCACCCCGCCGCGCTCGGCGTCAGCGTGCTGACGTTGATCGTGCTGCTCGGCTGGCCGCGCGTGCCCGGGCGAGCCGGGCGGAGCCTGCGCAAGGTGCCCGCCGCGCTCGCCGCAGTCGCCGTGGCCACCGCCTTCGCGACCCTGACGGGGCTCCGCCTGCCCCGGGTGGACCTGCCGTCTTGGCGCAGCCACGCGTTGCCCGAGCTGCCCGAGGGGCCGGTGCTCGGCATCATCGCCGCCGTGCTGACGGTCACGCTGGTCGGGAGTGTGGAGTCCCTGCTGTCCGCCGTCGCCACCGACAAGTTGATCGCCTCCGGGTGGAACAGGGGCCACCGGCCGACGCGCGCCGATCTGAACCGCGAGCTCCGCGGACAGGGCGCGGCGAACGTCATCTCCGGAGCACTGGGCGGACTGCCCGTCGCGGGCGGGGCCGTGCGCAGCGCCGCGAACGTCAGAGCCGGTGCCGTCAGCCGCCGGGCGGCCGTACTGCACGGCCTGTGGATCATGCTCGCCGCCGGGCTGCTGGTCCCGGTCCTCGACCTGATCCCGCTCGCCTCGCTGGCGGCGCTGGTGATGGTGGTGGGCGTGCAGATGGTGAGCGCGACGCACGTGCGCACCGTCACCCGGCACCGCGAGATCCTGGTCTACGCGACGACGATCGCGGCCGTGGTCCTCGGCGGCGTCCTGGAGGGTGTCGCCATCGGCATCGCGGTCGCCGTGGCGCTGGCCCTGCACCGGCTCGCCCGGACCCGCATCACCATCGAGGAGCTCGAGAGCGGGGTCCACCGGGTCTGGGCCCGCGGGCAGTTGACCTTCCTGGCGGTGCCGCGGCTGAGCCGTGTCCTGAACCAGATCCCGCACGACGGGCACGCGGTCGTCGAGCTCGACGGCTCGTTCATCGACCACGCCGCCTACGAGACGCTGCACGACTGGCAGGAGTCCCACCTGGCACACGGGGGCTCGCTGGAGATCACCGGCCGCTCGGGGGCCCGGATCGCCGAGGCCGAGCAGGCCCGGGCCGAAGACGAGGCGGAGGGCGGCCGGCGCGGGGCCCACCACTGCTGCCGGCCCTGGACACCCTGGCAGAACCACTGCGACCACCGGCCCACGGTTCCCCGTACGACAGACGCCGAGGCGGGCACCGAGTCAGGCACCGAGACGGCCGGGGCCGCCGGGGCGGCCGTCGCCTCGGTCCTCCCGCCGGCGCAGCCCCGCGGCCGGGGCCGGGGCGCCGGTCAACTGGCCAACGGGATCAGCGCCTTCCAGCGGGACACCGCGCCCCGCGTACGGGAGGAGCTGGCGCGGCTCGCGCGCGAAGGGCAGCAGCCCTCGCAGCTCTTCCTCACCTGCGCGGATTCCCGCCTGGTGACCAGCATGATCACGGCCAGCGGCCCGGGTGACCTGTTCACCGTCCGCAATGTCGGCAATCTCGTACCGCTGCCGGGCGCGGAGTCCACGGACGACTCCGTCGCGGCGGCCATCGAGTACGCCGTGGACGTGCTCAAGGTCGACAGCATCACCGTGTGCGGGCACTCGGGCTGCGGAGCCATGCAGGCACTGCTCAACTCCTCCCCCGGGACTCCGATGACCCCGCTGCGCCGCTGGCTGCGGCACGGGCTGCCCAGCCTGGAGCGGATGGTCAGCCGCCACCATGCCTGGGCCCGTATCTCGGGCAGGCTCCCGGCGGACGCCGTGGAGCAGTTGTGCCTGACCAATGTGGTGCAGCAGTTGGAGCACCTGCGGGCCCACGAATCGGTGGCCCGGCGACTGGCCGAGGGCACGCTGGAGCTGCACGGAATGTACTTCCACGTGGGCGAGGCGCAGGCGTACCTGCTCTCCGGGGGCGAGGACTTCTTCGACTGCCGCGTGTTCGACAGCGTCGGCCAGCACGCCTGAACCGATAATCTCCGGTATCCGTGCCACGGAGTGGCCCCTTCCCGCACCCTGCAGCGGGAAGGGGCCACTCGCACGTGAAGGGCAGGGGGCGTGGTATAGGTCTAAACCAATTTCCGGCCACCCCTTGCCACCAGGCCCTGTGACTGATGAGCTATGCCCGGGGACACAACGGACACCCTGGGAAAGGGAGATGTCGTGAGCAATGAAAGCCTGGCCAACCTGTTGAAGGAGGAGCGTCGGTTCGCTCCTCCTGCCGACCTGGCCGCCGCTGCCAATGTGACAGGGGCTGCGTACGCACAGGCCGACGAGGACCGGCTGGGCTTCTGGGCCGAGCAGGCGCGGCGCCTGACCTGGGACGTCGAGCCCACCGAGACGCTCGACTGGACCAACCCGCCCTTCGCGAAGTGGTTCGCGGACGGCAAGCTGAACGTCGCCTACAACTGCGTGGACCGCCACGTGGAGGCCGGCAACGGCGACCGCGTCGCCCTCCACTTCGAGGGCGAGCCCGGCGACAGCCGCTCGATCACCTACGCCGAGCTCAAGGACGAGGTCTCCAAGGCCGCCAACGCCCTCACCGAGCTCGGTGTGCAGGCCGGCGACCGGGTCGCCGTCTACCTCCCGATGATCCCCGAGGCGGTCGTCGCGATGCTCGCGTGCGCCCGTGTCGGCGCCGCGCACTCGGTGGTCTTCGGCGGTTTCTCCGCCGACGCCGTCGCCTCCCGCATCCAGGACGCGGACGCCAAGCTGGTCATCACCGCCGACGGCGGCTACCGCCGCGGCAAGCCCTCGGCCCTCAAGCCCGCCATCGACGAGGCCGTGGGCAAGTGCCCGCAGGTCGAGCACGTCCTCGTCGTACGGCGCACCGGCCAGGACACGGCCTTCACCGAGGGCCGCGACATCTGGTGGCACGACCTCGTCGGCCGCCAGTCCGCCGAGCACGCGCCGCAGGCCTTCGACGCCGAGCACCCGCTCTTCATCCTCTACACCTCGGGGACCACGGGTAAGCCCAAGGGCATCCTGCACACCTCCGGCGGCTACCTCACGCAGGCCGCGTACACCCACCACGCGGTGTTCGACCTGAAGCCGGAGAGCGACGTCTACTGGTGCACCGCCGACATCGGCTGGGTGACCGGGCACTCGTACATCGTCTACGGGCCGCTCGCGAACGGCGCCACGCAGGTCATGTACGAGGGCACGCCGGACACCCCGCACCAGGGCCGGTTCTGGGAGGTCGTGCAGAAGTACGGCGTCACCATCCTCTACACCGCGCCCACCGCCATCCGTACGTTCATGAAGTGGGGCGACGACATCCCCGCGAAGTTCGACCTGTCGAGCCTGCGCGTGCTGGGCTCGGTCGGCGAGCCGATCAACCCCGAGGCCTGGATCTGGTACCGCAAGCACATCGGCGGCGACCGCTGCCCGATCGTGGACACGTGGTGGCAGACCGAGACCGGCGCGATGATGATCTCCCCGCTGCCCGGTGTCACCGAGACGAAGCCGGGCTCGGCGCAGCGCGCGCTGCCCGGTATCTGCGCCACCGTGGTGGACGACGAGGCGAACGAGGTGCCCAACGGCGGTGGCGGCTACCTGGTCCTCACCGAGCCGTGGCCGTCGATGCTGCGCACCATCTGGGGCGACGACGAGCGGTACATCGACACCTACTGGTCGCGCTTCGAGGGCAAGTACTTCGCGGGCGACGGTGCCAAGAAGGACGACGACGGCGACATCTGGCTGCTCGGCCGTGTGGACGACGTGATGCTGGTCTCCGGCCACAACATCTCGACCACCGAGGTCGAGTCGGCGCTCGTCTCGCACCCCTCGGTCGCCGAGGCGGCCGTGGTCGGCGCCGCCGACGAGACCACCGGCCAGGCCATCGTGGCGTTCGTCATCCTGCGCGGCAGCGCCTCCGAGACCGAGACCCTGGTCGCGGAACTGCGCAACCACGTGGGCGCCACGCTGGGCCCGATCGCGAAGCCGAAGCGGATCCTGCCGGTGCAGGAGCTGCCGAAGACCCGCTCGGGCAAGATCATGCGGCGGCTGCTGCGCGATGTCGCCGAGAACCGCGCGGTCGGTGACGTCACCACGCTCGCGGACTCCTCGGTGATGGACCTGATCCAGAGCAAGCTGCCGGCCGCCGGCAGCGAGGACTGAGCACCGGTAGGACACGGTGGGAGGGGCATTCGGCGCCGCGCGCCGGATGCCCCTTTGGCGCATAAAGTGATGATCACCGGATACGCCCCTGTGTGCACCCTGTAAAGTGTTAAGAGCGTAAAGAATTACTCCACAGGGTGCGCCGGGAAGTCTGGTCGGCAACGTGCTTCGCCATGCCGTCCAACCCACCCCGGAGGTGCCACCCGTGGCCGCGCCCAACCCCACCGACAGCCCGAACCGCAAGCTCCTCGGCAGGCTGTCCCTGCCCGAGCGCCGCTTCGTGGCCGACGCCCTGCGCGCCGAGACGGTCGGCGGCGTACTGCTCCTCCTGGCCGCGATCGCCGCCCTGATGTGGGCGAACATCCCCGCCATCTCGGACAGCTACGCCAGCAGCCAGTCCTTCCACATCGGCCCCGCCTCCCTCGGCCTGAACCTCTCGCTCCAGCACTGGGCGGCCGACGGCCTGCTCGCGATCTTCTTCTTCGTCGCCGGCATCGAGCTCAAGCGCGAGCTCGTCGCGGGCGATCTGCGCGACGCCAAGGCAGCCGCCCTCCCGGTGATCGCCGCCGTCTGCGGCATGGCCGTGCCCGCCCTGGTCTACGTACTGGTCAACACCCTCGGCAACGGCTCGATGAGCGGCTGGGCGGTCCCGACCGCCACCGACATCGCCTTCGCGCTCGCCGTCCTCGCGGTCATCGGCACCTCGCTGCCGTCCGCCCTGCGCGCCTTCCTGCTGACCCTCGCCGTCGTCGACGACCTCTTCGCCATCATGATCATCGCGGTGTTCTTCACCGACGAGATCAACTTCCTGGCGCTCGGCGGCGCGGTCGTGGGCCTGGCCCTCTTCTGGTTCCTGCTCCGCCGGGGCGTGAGCGGCTGGTACGTCTACATCCCGCTCGCCCTGGTCATCTGGGGCCTGATGTACAACAGCGGCGTCCACGCCACCATCGCCGGCGTCGCCATGGGCCTGATGCTCCGCTGCACCCGCAGGGAGGGCGAGCAGCACTCCCCCGGTGAGCACATCGAGCACCTGTTCCGGCCGATCTCGGCCGGTCTGGCGGTGCCGCTCTTCGCGCTGTTGTCCGCCGGGGTCTCGCTCTCCGACGATTCGATCGGGCAGGTCTTCACCCGGCCCGAGACCCTCGGCGTGGTCCTCGGCCTGATCGTCGGCAAGACGGTGGGCATCTTCGGCGGCACCTGGCTGGCCGCCCGCTTCACCAAGGCCGAGCTGAACGAGGACCTCGTCTGGCCGGACGTGTTCGCCGTGGCCTCGCTCGCCGGCATCGGCTTCACCGTGTCCCTGCTGATCGGCGAGCTCGCCTTCGCCGGCGACCCGACCCTCACCGACGAGGTCAAGGCCGCCGTCCTGATCGGCTCGCTCATCGCCGCGGTCTTCGCCTGCGTCATGCTCAAGCTGCGCAACCGCAAGTACAAGGCGCTCACCGAGGCCGAGGAGCGCGACGAGGACCTCGACGGGATCCCGGACATCTACGAGGAGGACAAGCCCGAGTACCACCTGCGGATGGCGAGGATCTACGAGGAGAAGGCCGCGGAGCACCGTCGCCGGGCCGAGAAGACGGCGGGCGCCGCGGCCCGGGCGGCAACCGGGTCCCGCACCGAGGGCGACCGTCCGGCATGATCTGACTGAGGCAGGACCGACGGAGCACAGCCGTCGCCGACGGACGACAGAGGGAGAGAGCGATGAGCGCAGTGGACCAAGGGGCGCAGGGAGCCGAGCGCACACTCGGCCAACTGGTCGCCTCGGCCACCGCCGAGATGTCCGCCCTGGTGCACGACGAGATCGCCCTCGCCAAGGTGGAGATCAAGCAGGACGTCAAGCGTGCGGGCATCGGCAGTGGCGCCGCCATCGTCGCGGGAGCGCTCTTGCTCTTCTCCCTCCCCGTACTGAGTTTCGCCGCGGCCTACGGCATCCATAACCTCGGGCTCGGGCTCGCCTGGTCCCTCCTCATCGTCGGCGGGGCGTTCTGGCTGCTCGCGGGCCTGGTCGGGCTGCTCGCCGTCGCGAAGTTCAAGAAGGTCAAGCCGCCGACGAAGACCATCGAATCGGTCAAGCAGACCGCGGCGCTCGTCGGGACCGTCAAGCCGCATCCGCGGCCGGTGAGTGACAAGGCCGTGGGTGTGGCACGCTCGTCTTCATGACAGTTCCCTCGCCGGACTCCAGCACTCCGCCCACTGCCGCCTCGGCGGTCAGGATCGACGTGCCCGGCGGGAGAGCGGTGACCCACCGGGACGTCGCGGCCAACGGGGCGCGGTTCCACGTCGCCGAACTCGGTGACGGGCCGCTGGTGCTCCTCCTGCACGGCTTCCCGCAGTTCTGGTGGACCTGGCGGCACCAGCTGGTGGCGCTCGCGGACGCCGGGTACCGGGCGGTCGCGATGGACCTGCGCGGCGTGGGTGGCAGCGACCGCACCCCGCGCGGCTACGACCCCGCCAACCTGGCGCTCGACATCACCGGGGTCGTACGGTCCCTCGGCGAGCCGGACGCCGCGCTGGTGGGGCACGACCTCGGCGGCTACCTCGCCTGGACCGCGGCCGTCATGCGGCCCAAGCTGGTGCGCCGCCTGGTGGTCTCGTCCATGCCGCACCCGCGCCGCTGGCGCTCGGCGATGCTGGCGGACTTCGGGCAGACCCGCGCCAGTTCGCACATCTGGGGCTTCCAGCGGCCGTTCATCCCCGAGCGGCAGCTGGTGGCCGACGACGGGGCGCTCGTCGCGCAGTTGATCCGTGACTGGTCGGGCCCGCGGCTGCGGGAGGACGGGGACGCCGACAACGAGCAGGCGCTGGCCGTGTACCGGCGGGCGATGTGCATCCCGTCCACCGCGCACTGCTCGATCGAGCCGTACCGCTGGATGATGCGGTCGATGGCCCGGCCGGACGGGCTGCAGTTCAACCGCCGGATGAAGCGGCCGGTACGGGTGCCGACGCTGCACCTGCACGGCTCGCTCGATCCGGTGATGCGTACGCGCAGTGCGGCCGGATCCGGGGAGTACGTCGAAGCCCCGTACCGCTGGCGGCTGTTCGACGGTCTGGGGCACTTCCCGCACGAGGAGGACCCGGTCGCCTTCTCCACCGAGCTGGTCAACTGGCTGAAGGACCCCGAGCCGGACCGCTGAGCGGCTCGGGGATCACTCGCGCGCCGATGTGACAAGCATTCAATTGCCTGGCGCATAGGCCAATTGGCCGCCTCCAACGCGATTACGGACCTTGGGGCCCGGGCACAGCTCGGAGTATGAGCTGGACGCACGACTACGGCGAGACCGCACACGAAGGCCGCTCGGCAGTGACGCCGGGCACCCACGAGAGGGCGGGCCGGGACGGCCACGACCCCCGACTCGGGATTCCGCGCATCCTGCGCCGCCGGGCCCGCTGGGTCTCGGCCAGGCTCCGGCACCAGCGCACGTAGAAGCGGCCGAGGCCGGGTGGCACCGGCCCGCACGGCCCGCGCCCCCCCTCCTCGCCCGTACGGCTCAGAGGGCGCAGCCCTGGCTGTCCACCCGCCGATCGGCGGTCTTCCCGATGCGGATGTCGTCGCGGACCTCGTCCGCCGTCAGGGCGTAGCCGGTGTTGGGGTCGTCGAGGGACTTCGCGAAGACGACCCCGTACACCTTGCCCTCGGGCGTGAGCAGCGGACCGCCGGAATTGCCCTGGCGGACCGTCGCGTACAGGGAGTAGACGTCGCGGCGGACGGTGCCCCGGTGGTAGATGTCCGGGCCGTTGGCGTTGATCCGACCGCGTACGCGCGCCGACCTGACGTCGTACGCGCCGTTCTCCGGGAAGCCGGCGACGATGGCGTCACTGCCGCTCGCCGCGTCCTTGTCGGTGAACTCCAGTGCGGGCGCCTTCAGCTTGGGCACGTCCAGGACGGCGATGTCGCGCTCCCAGTCGTAGAGCACGACCTTGCCGTCATACAGCTTGCCCTCGCCGCCGATCTGCACGGTCGGCTCGCCGACACCGCCGACGACATGCGCGTTGGTCATCACCTTGCCGGGCGCGAAGACGAAGCCCGTGCCCTCCAGCACCTTGCTGCAACCGGGCGCGGTGCCGACGACCTTCACGATCGAGCGCTTGGCCTGCTCGGCGACCGGGCTGCGGGCGAGCGCCGGGTCGGGAGCCTTGACCTCGGTGATGGGTTCGTTGGAGAACGGGCTGAAGACCTGCGGGAAGCCGTTCTGCGCCAGGGTGGAACTGAAGTCCGAGAACCAGGTGTTCGCCTGGGCCGGGAGGACCCGCGACACGCCGAGGAGGATTTTGGAGTTGCGGACTTCCTTGCCGAGCGTGGGCAGTGAGGTCCCGGCGAGCGCCGAACCGATCAGCCAGGCCACCAGCAGCATCGCGACCACGTTCACCAGGGCGCCGCCGGTCGCGTCGAGCGCGCGGGCCGGGGACCATGTGATGTGGCGTCGGACCCTGTTGCCCAGGTGGGTGGTGAGGGCCTGGCCGATCGAGGCGCAGATGATGATCACGACGACGGCGATGACGACGACCGTGGTCGACACCTGGGTGCCGTTGTCGGTCACCCGGTCCCAGATCAGGGGCAGCAGGGACACGGCGACGAGACCACCGCCGAGGAAGCCGATCACCGACAGGATGCCGACGACGAACCCCTGGCGGTAGCCGACGATCGCGAACCACACGGCCGCGAGCAGCAACAGGATGTCCAGCACGTTCACGTGGGCCACCGTCTCATGCGCGCCAGTCGAGCGGGACCTGACGTGATCGGTCCCACGGACGCTCCCAGCCGGCGAAGTGCAGGATCCGGTCGATCACCCCGGCGGTGAAGCCCCAGACCAGAGCCGATTCCACGGCGAAGGCCGGGCCCTGGTAGCCGCCCGGGTGGACGACGGTGACCCGGTGTTCGGGGTCCGTGAGATCGGCCACCGGGACCGTGAAGACGCGGGCCGTCTCGGCCGGGTCCACGGCGCCGAACGGGCTGGGGGCGCGCCACCAGCCCAGGACGGGGGTCACGACGAACTCGCTGACCGGGATGTAGAGGCGGGGCAGCACCCCGAAGAGCTGTACGCCGGCCGGGTCGAGGCCGGTCTCCTCCTCGGCCTCGCGCAGCGCGGCGCGCAGCGGGCCGGTGGTGTGCGGGTCGCCGTCCTCGGGGTCGAGCGCGCCGCCGGGGAAGGAGGTCTGGCCGGCGTGCGAACGCAGGCTCCCGGAGCGTTCCATGAGCAGCAGCTCGGGACCCCAGGGGCCCTCGCCGAAGAGGATCAGCACGGCGGACTGGCGGCCGCGGCCGTCCTCGGGCGGCAGGAACCGGCTGAGCTGGGTCGGCCGGACGGTCCGCGCGGCCTCCACGACGGGGTCGAGCCAGCCGGGCAGGCCGTCGCTGGTGACGGCCACACCACTGCCCTCCCGGGCTCCCGCCGTGGTCCCGTCCTGCGTACCGCGCGTCATAGGCACCCCTGTCCGCGTTCTTCTGCCAACACCGTCTCCCACACCGCCCAAACGCGGTCCGGGTACCGATTCGTTCCTGCGGCTTGCGGCCTGCGGCCCCTGCCTACGGCTGTGGGGGCGCCGCCTGCCCGCCCAGCGGCGGGGCCGGGAGACCCGGGTAGTCCGGGGGCGGGCTCAGGCGCTGGCCCGGCTGGCCGCCCTTCTCGTACTTCAGCAGCTTCTTCGCCTTCTCCGGGTCGGTTTCGCCCTCCCCGTACGCCGGGCAGAGCGGGGCGATCGCGCAGGCGCCGCACGCGGGCTTGCGCGCATGGCAGATCCGGCGGCCGTGGAAGACGACGCGGTGCGAGAGCATCGTCCACTCGCTCTTCGGGAAGATCCCGCAGATCTCCGCCTCGACCTTCTCCGGATCCTCCTGCTCGGTCCACTTCCAGCGGCGCACCAGCCGCCCGAAGTGGGTGTCCACGGTGATCCCCGGGACTCCGAAGGCATTGCCGAGGACGACATTGGCCGTCTTGCGGCCGACTCCGGGCAGGGTCACCAGGTCCTCGATCCGGCCCGGCACCTCGCCGCCGAAGTTGTCGCGCAGGGCCTGCGAGAGGCCGAGCAGGGCCTTGGACTTCGCCCGGAAGAACCCGGTCGGCCGGATGATCTCCTCCAGCGCCTCCGGGGCCGCCGCGGCCATGTCCTCGGGGGTCGGGTAGGCGGCGAAGAGGGCCGGGGTCGTCTGGTTCACCCGCAGGTCGGTGGTCTGCGCGGACAGGACGGTGGCGACCAGCAGCTCGAAGGGATTGCGGAAGTCGAGCTCCGGATGGGCGTACGGATAGATCTCGGCCAGTTCGCGGTTGATGCGGCGGGCCCGGCGGATCATCGCCAGACGGGATTCGGGCTTGGGCGCCTTGGCCGGAGCCCCGACGGGCACCATGGCCGCGGCGCCTTTCGCGGGTGGTTTCTTGGCTGAACCTTTGCCCTCGGGCGGCGGTGACACCTTCCCGGACACCTCCACGGGGGCTTGTTCGCCCACGGCTGAATTATGGGCCGCCGTTACTCCCGCGGACCCCTTGGCCTGTGCTCTCACCGGCTTGTTGGACACCCGGCCAGCCTAAGGCCGGCCGCTGACACCCGCCCGGACCTCAGGTAACACCACCCTGATTGGTCTCTCACCGCACAGCACACGCGTACGTCCGGCATCCTTAGTAGTGATTGATCGCACTGTTTGAGCCGTCCGGCAAAATGGGAGACCGGTCCCCTGAGCTGGTCGACATAGGAGAGAGACTCGTGGACGACGTTCTGCGGCGCGCCCCGCTCTTCGCGGCGCTCGATGACGAGCAGGCCGCGGAGCTCCGCGCCTCCATGGGCGAGGTGACCCTCGCACGCGGTGACGCCCTGTTCCACGAGGGCGACCCCGGCGACCGGCTGTATGTCGTGACCGAGGGGAAGGTGAAGCTCCACCGCACCTCCCCCGACGGCCGCGAGAACATGCTTGCCGTCCTCGGCCCCGGCGAGCTGATCGGCGAGCTGTCGCTCTTCGACCCGGGCCCGCGCACCGCCACCGCCACCGCCCTCACCGAGGTCAAGCTGCTCGGCCTCGGCCACGGCGACCTCCAGCCGTGGCTCAACGCCCGGCCCGAGGTGGCCACCGCCCTGCTGCGCGCCGTCGCCCGGCGCCTGCGCAAGACCAACGACCAGATGTCCGACCTGGTCTTCTCCGACGTGCCGGGCCGCGTGGCCCGGGCGCTCCTGGACCTGTCGCGCCGCTTCGGCGTGCAGTCCGAGGAGGGCATCCACGTCGTGCACGACCTGACGCAGGAGGAGCTGGCCCAGCTCGTCGGCGCGTCGCGCGAGACCGTGAACAAGGCCCTGGCCGACTTCGCGGGGCGCGGCTGGCTCCGCCTGGAGGCCCGTGCCGTGATCCTGCTGGACGTGGAGCGGCTGGCCAAGCGGTCGCGCTGACGCCCTCGGCTTCGGCTTCGTGAAGGCCCCGCCCGTACCCCGGGCGGGGCCTTCGCGTGTCCGGGCGCGGCACCTCTGCGGGGCTCCGCCCCCGGACCCCCGCGCCTCGAACGCCGGCGAGGCTGATTTTCGCCAGGCGGCCAGGCACAGTGGGCCCATGGAGCGCAGAGGGCTGGACGCGTACGGGTACTTCGAGCGCGAGGGGTCCCTCGGGCGGATCCAGCCGGAGTTCGCGCCCGTCGTCGCGGCCGCACGGGAGCGGATCGGTGAGGCGTACGGGCGGCGGCTGCACAGCGCGTACCTGTACGGGTCCCTGCCGCGCGGCGCCGCCCGGCCCGGGCGGTCCGACCTCGACCTGCTGCTCGCCCTGCACCACGAGCCCGGCGACCAGGACCGGGACACCGCGGAGGTGCTGGGGCGCGGGCTCGGCCAGGACTTCGCCGAGATCGACGGAGTGGGCGTCTTGCTGTACGGCAAGGACCGTCTGCTGAGCGAGCAGGAACGTTACGACCTGGGTTGGTTCCTGGCCTGCCTGTGCACCCCGCTGCTCGGGGCCGACCTGGCCGAGCACCTGCCCCGGTACCGTCCGGACAGCCTCCTCGCCCGCGAGACCAACGGCGACCTCGCCGCGCTGCTCCCGCGCTGGCGGGCCAGGGCGGCTGCCGCGGCGACACCCGAGGAGCACCGCACGCTCGGCCGGGCCTTCGCGCGGCGCCTGGTGCGGACCGGGTTCACCCTCGTCATGCCCCGGTGGGGCGGCTGGACCAGCGATCTGTCCGAGTCCGCGGAGATCTTCGGCTCGTACTACCCCGAGCGCGCCGCGCAGATGCGGGCCGCGGCCGCCGTGGCACTGGAGCCGGTCGCCGACCCGGCCGTCCTGCACGCGTACACCGAGGACCTCGGGCCGTGGCTCGCGGACGAGTACACCGCCCGGCACGGGACGAAGACGCCCCGGGGCTAGTGCTGTGGCCGGAAAGGTTTGCCGGGTCGCGGTGTCCGGTGCGGTGCATCGCAAGGCGGAGGACCGCGTCTCGTACTGGACGTACTTGCGCGGTCCGACAACACGGCGAGGTGCCGTACCGGGCGCCGCGACGCGGTGAACCTTTCCGGTCACAGCACTGCCCCGGGTCACTCCACCGGGCCACCGGGGATCAGGCCGTGCTCGCGCAGGTACTCCAGCTGCGCCCGTACGGACCACTCCGCCGCCGGCCACAGCGAGCGGTCCACGTCCGCGTAGACCTGGGCGACGACCGCCTCGGGGGTGGCGAAACCGTTCTCCACCGCCGTCTCCACCTGGGCGAGGCGGTGGGCGCGGTGGGCCAGGTAGAACTCGACCGCGCCCTGGGCGTCGTCCAAGACGGGCCCGTGGCCCGGGAGCACCGTGTGGACCCCGTCGTCGACGGCGAGCGAGCGCAGCCGGCGCAGCGAGTCGAGGTAGTCGCCGAGGCGCCCGTCGGGGTGGGCCACGACGGTGGTGCCGCGGCCCAGGATCGTGTCGCCGGTCAGGACGGCCCGGTCGGCCGGCAGGTGGAAGCAGAGCGAGTCGGCGGTGTGGCCCGGGGTGGAGACCACGCGCAGTTCCAGACCGCCGGTGCGGATCACGGCCCCGGCGGCCAGTCCCTCGTCGCCCAGGCGCAGGGCGGGGTCGAGGGCGCGGACCTTCGTACGGGTCAGCTCGGCGAAGCGGGCGGCGCCCTCGGCATGGTCGGGGTGGCCGTGGGTGAGGAGGGTCAGGGCGACCCGCTTGCCGGCCTCCTCGGCGGCGGCGATGACGGCACGCAGGTGCGTCTCGTCCAGCGGGCCGGGGTCGACGACGACGGCCAGGTCGGAGCCCGGCTCGGAGAGCAGCCAGGTGTTGGTGCCGTCCAAGGTCATCGCGGAGGCGTTCGGGGCCAGGATGTTGACCGCGCGAGCGGTGGCGGGCCCGGAGACGACCACTCCGCGGGGCTGGCCCGGCAGGGCGGCGGCATCGGTCATGCGGGGCCTCCCGGGCGCACTCGCTTGGTGAACTCGTCGTGCCCCGGCCAGCTCAGCACCAGCTCGCCGTCCTCCAGCGCGGCCTGGGCGAGAACGGGAGCCAGGTCCTGCCCGGCGGCCGCGGCGAGTGCGTCGGAGGCGCCCGCGTACGGCTCCAGGGAGCGCAGGGTGGAGATGGTCGGCGGCATCATCAGCAGCTCGCCCTTGTCGTAGCCGGCGGCGGCGTCCGCGGGGCGGATCCAGACGGTCCGGTCGGCCTCGGTGGAGGCGTTGCGGGTGCGCTGGCCCTCGGGGAGGGCGGCGACGAAGAACCAGGTGTCGTAGCGGCGCGGCTCGAACTCCGGGGTGATCCACCGGGCCCACGCGCCGAGCAGGTCGGAACGCAGCAGGAGGCCGCGGCGGTCGAGGAACTCGGCGAAGGACAGCTCGCGGGCGACGAGGGAGCGGCGGTCGGCCTCCCAGTCCTCGGCGGTGGTGTCGCCGACGACGGTGTCCGCGGTCTCGCCGGCGAGCAGGACGCCGGACTCCTCGAAGGTCTCGCGGACGGCACCGCAGACGATCGCCTGGGCGGACGCGGCGTCGGTGCCGAGGCGGGCGGCCCAGACGTCCAGGCTCGGGCCCGCCCAGCCGATGCGGTGGTCCTCGTCGCGGGGGTCGACCCCGCCGCCGGGGTAGGCGTACGCGCCGCCGGCGAAGGCCATGGAGGCGCGGCGGCGCAGCATGTGCACGGCGGGGCCGGCGGGCGTGTCGCGGAGCAGCATGACGGTCGCGGCGCGCCTGGGCGGGACGGGGGTGAGGGTGCCGTCGGCGAGCGCGCGGATGCGGTCCGGCCACTCCGGCGGGTACCACTGCCCTCCGGGGGTGGCGGGGTCCTGGGGCGGCTGGCGTTCCTGACCATTCGGCATGGCCGGATGCTACGGCCATCCGGCCCGATGTTCGAGGGCCCCCGGCGGCGCAGTCCCCGCGCGGCGGGGGACCTGGGGCTGCGCCCCAGACCCCGCGCCTCACACGCCGGCGAGGCTGATTTTTGGCTGATGCCGCCTCTTGGCCGGATGTCGCGAGCGGTCGGAGGTCAGGCGTCCGGGGTCAGTTCGACCTGGAGCTCGACCTCGACCGGGGCGTCCAGCGGCAGAACCGCCACGCCGACCGCGCTGCGGGCGTGGACGCCCTTCTCGCCGAGCACCTGGCCCAGCAGCTCGCTCGCGCCGTTCAGCACGCCCGGCTGGCCCGTGAAGTCGGGGGCCGAGGCGACGAAGCCGACGACCTTCACGACACGCGCGATCTTGTCGAGATCGCCGATCACCGACTTCACCGCGGCCAGGGCGTTCAGCGCGCACACGGCCGCAAGCTCCTTGGCCTGCTCCGCCGAGACCTCCGCGCCGACCTTGCCGGTGACCGGCATGCTGCCCTTGACCATCGGGAGCTGGCCCGCGGTGTACACGTACGCGCCCGACCGCACGGCCGGCTGGTACGCGGCCAGCGGCGGGACGACCTCGGGCAGGGTCAGGCCGAGCTCGGCCAGCTTCGCTTCGACGGCGCCGCTCATGCCTTCTCCCGCTTGAGGTAGGCCACCAGCTGCTCGGGGTTGTTCGGCCCGGGCACGACCTGGACGAGCTCCCAGCCGTCCTCGCCCCAGGTGTCCAGGATCTGCTTGGTGGCGTGGACCAGCAGCGGGACCGTCGCGTATTCGAACTTCTTGGTCATGGGAGCGAGCGTAGTGCCTGCCGTGCGGGCCCCCGCCACCACCGCCGTCGCCCCGGAGGAATTAGGCTCGGGCGCTGTGAGCAGGCTCCAGGTGGTCAGCGGCAAGGGCGGCACCGGCAAGACCACGGTCGCCGCGGCACTCGCGCTCGCCCTCGCACGCGAGGGCAGGCGGACTCTTCTGGTGGAGGTCGAGGGCAGGCAGGGGATCGCACAGCTCTTCGGTGCGGAGGCGCTCCCGTACGAGGAACGGAAGATCGCCGTCGCCTCGGGCGGCGGTGAGGTGTTCGCGCTCGCCATCGACGCGGAGCGGGCGCTGCTCGACTACCTCCAGATGTTCTACAAGCTCGGCTCGGCCGGCCGCGCGCTCAAGAAGCTCGGCGCCATCGACTTCGCCACGACCATCGCGCCGGGGCTGCGGGACGTGCTGCTGACCGGCAAGGCGTGCGAGGCGGTACGGCGCAAGGACAAGGCCGGCCGGTACGTCTACGACCACGTGGTCATGGACGCCCCGCCGACCGGGCGGATCACCCGGTTCCTGAACGTCAACGACGAGGTGGCGGGGCTGGCCCGGTTCGGGCCGATCCACAACCAGGCGCAGTCCGTCATGCAGGTGCTGAAGTCCCCCGACACCGCGGTCCACCTGGTCACGCTGCTCGAGGAGATGCCCGTACAGGAGACCGCCGACGGGATCGCGGAGCTGCGCGGGGCGGGGCTGCCCGTGGGGCGGGTCGTCGTGAACATGGTCCGGCCGCACCACCTCGACGAGGACGCCCTGCGCGCCGCGGCCGGCGAGCACCGCGCCGACGTGGCCAAGGCGCTGTCCCGGGCCGGCCTCGGCGGCGCCCGGCGCGGCGGGCTGGCCGAGCGGCTGGTGGACCCGCTGCTCACCCAGGCCGTCGAGCACGCGAGCAGGGTCGAGCTGGAGCGCGCGCAGCGCACCGTACTGGAGGGGCTGGACGTGCCGGCGTACGAACTCCCCCTGCTGGGCACGGGGATGGATCTGGCCGGGCTCTACGGGCTGGCCACGGAGCTGCGGAAGCAGGTGGGCGACGCATGACCGAGAGGGTGCCGGGCGCGACCGGACTCGAAGACCCGCCGCGGCTCGGGGTCGACCGGCTGCTGGACGATCCCGGGACGCGGATCATCGTGTGCTGCGGCGCGGGCGGGGTCGGCAAGACCACCACCGCGGCGGCCCTCGGGGTACGAGCGGCGGAGCGCGGGCGCAAGGCGGTGGTGCTCACCATCGACCCGGCGCGCAGGCTCGCCCAGTCCATGGGGATCGACTCGCTCGACAACACCCCGCGCCGGGTCGCGGGGGTGGGGAGCGACGGCGAACTGCACGCCATGATGCTGGACATGAAGCGGACCTTCGACGAGATCGTGGAGGCGCACGCGGACGGCGAGCGGGCCGAGGCCATCCTCGCCAACCCCTTCTACCAGTCCCTGTCGGCCGGTTTCGCGGGCACGCAGGAGTACATGGCGATGGAGAAGCTGGGCCAGCTGCGGGCCCGGGACGACTGGGACCTGATCATCGTGGACACGCCGCCGAGCCGGTCCGCGCTGGACTTCCTTGACGCGCCGAAGCGCCTCGGGTCGTTCCTGGACGGGAAGTTCATCCGGGTGCTGATGGCTCCGGCGAAGGTGGGCGGCCGGGCGGGGATGAAGTTCCTCAATGTCGGCATGTCGATGATGACGGGCACGCTCAGCAAGCTGATGGGCGCCTCGCTGCTGAAGGACGTGCAGACCTTCGTGGCCGCCATGGACACGATGTTCGGCGGTTTCCGCACGCGCGCCGACGCGACCTTCCGGCTGCTGCAGGCTCCCGGTACGGCCTTCCTCGTGGTGGCGGCGCCCGAACCGGACGCCCTGCGCGAGGCGGCGTACTTCGTGGACCGGCTGGCCGCGGAGCGGATGCCGCTGGCCGGGCTGGTGCTCAACCGGGTGCACGGCAGCGGGGCCGACCAGCTGTCCGCGGAGCGGGCGTTGGCGGCCGCAGAAAATCTTGAAGAAGGCGGCATTGTCGATCAGGAGTCCGGGAAAGCTGGACTTCGTGACTTCGCCGACGACGGCTCCCCCGACGTGGACGAGATCACGGCAGGGCTGTTGCGCCTGCATGCCGAGCGCATGCAGGTGATCTCGCGTGAACAGCGCACGCGCGATCGGTTCACCTCGTTGCACCCCGAGGTGGCGGTGGCCGAAGTGGCCGCCCTGCCCGGCGATGTACACGACCTCGCCGGGCTGCGGGCCATCGGAGAGCGACTCGCGGCCGGGGTTCCGGCCGGAGCGTGAGCGTTCGTACCGTAGGTGCGCGTCCGGGTGATCTACCCGGCCGCCGCGTACGTCTCGTACGGAACGTCGATCTCCGCATCGACATCCCCGGTGAGGATGCCCGTACTGCGCTCGTACTCCGTGCGGGCGGTCTCGAGCAATCGCCGCCACGAGGTGACGGTGGGACGCCGGCGCAACAGCGCACGTCGTTCCCGCTCGGTCATTCCGCCCCATACTCCGAACTCGACACGATTGTCGAGCGCGTCGGCCAGGCACTCGGTCCGCACCGGACATCCGGTGCACACCGCCTTGGCCCTGTTCTGTGCCGCTCCTTGAACGAACAGTTCATCCGGATCGGTAGTGCGGCAGGCTGCCTGCGCACTCCAGTCGGTAACCCAGCCCATCCCGGCGCCGTCCTCTCCCGAATCGAGGCTCCCCCACGGCGGTAGCGGCATATTCACCGCTGCCAGTTGAGGACGTTACGGAAGGTGGGCACAGTGCAACACCCCCGACGGGCCCAGTCTTGAATGGTCCGAACGGACTATGGGTAAGCGGCAGATCACCCGACGGAGTGATCCGGCGACATGCCCGACCATTCCGGCAATTCGGGTGGAATCGGCGGATCGCCCGGCCAGCAGGGGGCGAGATTCGGACATGAGTCCCACCCATTCGGGAAGGGTGAAAATCAAGCCGAGGGGTTGATGTCGCCCCGCACTGCTGTGACAGTTGGGGACAGCTTAGGCCAAGGCATTCGCGTGTGTCCGGTGAATGAGAACGTAGGCTGCCCTCCATGGGAAAGAAGCGCTCGGGCGGCGGGCTCACGGGGCCACAGCAGGCCGCCAAGTTCCTCGGGGTGTCCGTTCTCTCCGGGGTCGTACTTGCGGGTATCGCGATCCCGGGCGCCGGCGCCCTGGGACTCGCGGCCAAGGGAACCGTCGAGGGATTCGACGAGATCCCGGCCAATCTCAAGACGCCGCCGCTGAGCCAGCGCACCACGATTCTGGACTCCGAGGGTGGCTTGATCGCCACCGTCTATTCACGTGACCGGCAGGTGGTTCCGCTCACGGCCATCTCCCCGTACATGCAGAAGGCAATCGTCGCGATCGAGGATTCTCGTTTCTACGAGCACGGCGCGGTCGACCTCAAGGGCATCCTGCGCGCGGTCAATCAGAACGCGCAGGAGGGCGGCGCCGCGCAGGGCGCGTCGACGCTCACGCAGCAGTACGTGAAGAACGTCTTCGTCGAAGAAGCGGGCGACGACGAGACCAAGGTGCGCGAAGCACAGGTGAAGAGCCTCGGCCGCAAGATCCGCGAACTGAAGTACGCGATCCAGGTCGAGGAGGAGCTCGGGAAGAAGAAGATCCTCGAGAACTACCTCAACATCACGTACTTCGGCCAGCAGGCGTACGGAATCGAATCCGCCGCGCAGCGCTACTTCAGCAAGCCGGCCAAGGACCTGACCCTGGAGGAGTCGGCGCTGCTGGCGGGAGTCGTGCAGTCGCCGAGCCGGTTCGACCCGGTGAACGACGCGGCGGAGGCGATGAAGCGCCGCAACACCGTCCTCCAGCGGATGATCGACATGAAGGACATCACCGAGGCCGAGGGCGAGGCCGCGAAGGCCAAGCCCGTCCAGCTGAAGGTGACCAAGCCCAGGAACGGCTGCATCACCGCCGTCAAGGGCGCGGGCTTCTTCTGCGACTACGTCCGCAACACCTTCCTGACCGACCCGGTCTTCGGCAACACGCGCGAGGAGCGGGCGAAGGTCTGGAACCAGGGCGGCCTGACGGTACGCACCACCCTCGACCCGCAGTCGCAGGACGCGACGAACGAGTCGATCAAGGACCACGTCGACCAGGACGACAAGGTCGCCACCGCCGTCACCCTGCTCCAGCCGGGCACCGGCCGGGTCCTCGCGATGGGCCAGTCCAAGCCGTACGGCTTCGGGAAGAACGAGACCCAGATCAACTTCTCGGTGGACAAGCAGATGGGCGGGTCGAACTTCGGCTTCCCCACCGGCTCGACCTTCAAGCCGTTCGTCGCGGCGTCCGCCCTGGAGCGCGGCCTGCCGGCGACGCAGGTGTACACCACCCCGCAGGAGATGGAGTACCCGAGCCCGGTGCAGACCTGCGGCGACAAGCCGTGGATCAACACGGAGCACGCACGGGTGCCCAACGAGTCGGAGGACGAGTTCGGCGCGTTCGGGATGAAGGAGGCGATGGCCAAGTCGGTCAACACCTACTTCGTGCAGATGATCTCGGAGACCGGGATCTGTCCCGTGACCCAGATGACCAACAAGCTCCGGGTGATCCCCGCCGACGGCACCAAGCTGCCCGAGGTCCCGGCCATCGCGCTCGGCACCGAGGGCATGTCCCCGCTGACCATGGCCAACGCGTACGCGACCTTCGCCAACCGGGGCGTGTACTGCACGCCCGTCGCCATAGAGTCCATCACCGACTCGCACGGCAAGGCACTGACGGTCCCCAAGTCGAGTTGCGAACGCGTGATGTCGCAGAAGACCGCCGACACCGTCAACACGCTGCTGCTCGGCGTGGTCGACTCCGGTACGGGTACGGCCGCGGGCCTGACCGACCGGCAGAACGCGGGCAAGACCGGCACCACCGACAGCCGCTTCAACGCCTGGTTCGTCGGATACACCCCGAACATGGCCGGCGCGACCTGGGTCGGCTCGGGCGGCTCCAAGCAGGTCTCGATGGAGCGCATCACCATCGGCGGCCAGTACTACGAGAAGGTCTACGGCGGCGGACTGCCCGGCCCGATCTGGAAGCAGGCGATCTCGGGCGCGCTCTCGGGCCGCGAGGCGCCCGGCTTCAACACCGTCAGCATCGCCGACACCCCGTCGGGCAACGGCAACGGCGGCGGCAACGGCGGCGGCCGGCCCAACCCGAACCCCAACCCGAACAAGACCGGCAAGCCCGGGAAGCCGGGCGGCGACGGCAAGCCCGGCGACGGACGCCCCGGCGGGCAGACGGTCGCCGGAGCCACGGGCGGCAACCCGGGCGGCGCCACCGGCGGCGGCAACCCGGGCAACCCGTTCCCCGGGATCAGCCTGGAGCCCGGCCTGATCGGCGGCCGCGACTAGCGGGCGCGGAACGCGAACAGCAGGAAACAGGGAGGGCCCCGCCGGATCGGATCCGGCGGGGCCCTCCCTCTTGGACGTCCAGTGATGGGGCCGACGTCTACGTGAGGGCCTTCTTCACGGAGGCGGCGATGCGGCCGCCCTCCGCCAGGCCGGCGACCTTCGGGCCCACGATCTTCATGACGGCGCCGATGGCCCGCGGCCCCTCGGCGCCCGCGGCCCTGGCCTCCGCGACGGCCTGCGCCACGATCGCGTCGAGCTCGTCGTCGCCGAGCTGCTTGGGCAGGTAGGTGTCGAGGAACTCGCCCTCCGCGGTCTCCCGCGCGGCCTGCTCCGGACGGCCGCCCTTGGCGAAGGCTTCCGCGGCCTCGCGGCGCTTCTTCGCCTCCTTGGTGATCACCTTGAGGACCTCGTCGTCGGAGAGGACGCGCGCCTCCTTGCCCGCGACCTCCGCATTGGTGATGGCGGAGAGGGTCAGTCGCAGCGTGGACGAGTGCAGCTCGTCACGCGCCCTGATGGCGGCGGTGAGGTCTTCCTGGAGCTTGGCCTTGAGCGTGGTCATGCCCCGAGTCTGCCAGGTACGGGGCCTGTGGCGCCCGCCGGTTTTCCCGGTCTGCGACGATGGGGGCATGCGTGCGCGTTACGGAGTACCCCTGAAGGTCACCGCCTCCATCGCGGCGGTGGGGGCCGCGGGTGTGGCCTATGCCGCCGGTTTCGAGGCGCGGTCCTTCCGCCTGCGCCGGGTGACGGTGCCCGTGCTCCCGCGGGGGATGCGCCCGCTGCGGGTACTGCAGGTCTCGGACATCCACATGGTCGGCGGGCAGCGCAAGAAGCGCGCCTGGCTACAGTCCCTGGCCGGCCTGCGCCCGGACTTCGTCGTCAACACCGGCGACAACCTCTCCGACACGGAGGGTGTGCCCGAGGTGCTGGACGCCCTCGGTCCGCTGATGGAGTTCCCCGGGGTGTACGTCTTCGGGTCGAACGACTACTACGGGCCGCGGCTGCGCAATCCCGGGCGCTACCTGATCGAGAAGGTGCAGGGTCGGCACGGGCTGAACGGCAACAAGCCGGTCGTCGGCGCCGTCCACAACCCGTGGGAGGAGATGCGCGACGCCTTCGACGCGGCGGGCTGGCACAACCTCACCAACACACGGGCGCGGCTCAAGCTGGACGGGCTGGACCTCGCCTTCACCGGCCTGGACGACCCGCACATCAAGCGCGACCGCTACGAGCAGGTCGCGGGCGGTCCGGACACCGGCGCGGACTTCTCGATCGCCGTCGTGCACGCCCCGTACCTGCGCACGCTGGAGTCCTTCACGGCCGACGGCTACCCGTTGATCCTCGCGGGGCACACGCACGGCGGGCAGTTGTGCATCCCCTTCTACGGGGCGCTGGTGACCAACTGCGACCTGGACGCCGAACGGGTGAAGGGCCTGTCGACGCACGAGAGCGCCGGCCACCGCGCGTACCTGCACGTGTCGGCGGGCTGCGGCACCAACCGCTTCACCCCGGTGCGGTTCGCGTGCCCGCCCGAGGCGACACTCCTGACGCTGACACCCAAGGCGTGACGGGAGCGCGGCGGGGGCCCCTGGGGCCACACGCCGAAAACCGGATTTCGTCTCCGGCCGACGGTCCGCTAAAGTAATCGATGTCGCCAGGGCAGCAGCGCTGCAAGGCGGCGATCGGGGTGTAGCGCAGCTTGGCAGCGCGCTTCGTTCGGGACGAAGAGGTCGTGGGTTCAAATCCCGCCACCCCGACTTCGTAAGACCAGGTCAAGGGCCTGATCCGCATCGCGGATCAGGCCCTTCCTGCGTCTGCGGGGGTCGTTGGACAACACCTGGGAGAAGATCTTGGTCGGCATACCCCCGCGCCCGCGCAGCCTTCGCCGGCCGGCGTCGCCGGTCTGGCTGTCGCCGCGGGTGCTGCGGACCGAGGTGCTCGGCGGTCTGGTGGTCGCACTGGCGCTGGTTCCCGAGGCGATCTCCTTCTCGATCATCGCCGGGGTCGACCCGGCCATCGGCCTCTTCGCCTCGTTCACCATGGCCGTGGTGATCTCCGTCGTCGGCGGGCGGCCGGCCATGATCTCCGCCGCCACGGGGGCCGTCGCGCTCGTGATCGCGCCGCTCAACCGCGAGCACGGCCTGGGCTACCTGATCGCTGCGGTGATCCTCGCCGGCGCCTTCCAGATCGTGCTCGGGGCGCTCGGGGTGGCGAAGCTGATCCGGTTCGTACCCCGTTCGGTGATGGTCGGCTTCGTCAACTCCCTCGCCATCCTCGTCTTCATGGCGCAGGTCCCCGAAATGCGGAACGTGCCGTGGGCCGTCTACCCGCTGATCGCCGGCGGGCTCGGGCTGATGGTGTTCTTCCCGAAGGTCACCAAGACGGTTCCGGCCCCGCTGGTGTCCATCGTCATCCTCACGGCGATCACCGTCGCCGCGGGCATCGCGGTGCCGACCGTCGGGGACAAGGGCGCGCTGCCGTCCTCGCTGCCGGTTCCGGGTCTGCCGGACGTGCCGTTCACCCTGGACACCCTGACGCTCATCGCCCCGTACGCCGCGGCCATGGCGGTGGTCGGCCTGATGGAGTCGCTGATGACGGCGAAGCTGGTCGACGAGATCACCGACACCCGCTCCAGCAAGACCCGCGAGTCCGTGGGCCAGGGCATCGCGAACATCGTCACCGGATTCTTCGGCGGCATGGGCGGCTGCGCGATGATCGGCCAGACGATGATCAACGTGAAGGTGTCCGGCGCCCGGACCAGGCTGTCGACCTTCCTCGCGGGCGTCTTCCTGATGGTGCTGTGCATCGTCTTCGGGCCGGTCGTCTCCCGGATCCCGATGGCCGCGCTCGTCGCCGTCATGGTGATGGTCTGCTTCGCCACCTTCGACTGGCACTCCGTCGCCCCGAAGACCCTGCGGCGCATGCCGGCCGGCGAGATCACCGTCATGGTGCTGACCGTCGCCTGCGTGGTCGCCACCCACAACCTCGCCGTCGGCGTCGTCGCCGGGTCGGTCACCGCGATGGTCATCTTCGCCAAGCGGGTCGCGCACCTGGCGAACGTCACCGCCGTCACCGACCCCGACGGGGGCACGGTGGTCTACTCGGTCAGCGGTGCGCTGTTCTTCGCCTCCTCCAACGACCTCGTCGGGCAGTTCGACTACGCCGCAGACCCGGACAGGGTCGTCATCGACCTCTCCGGTGCGCACATCTGGGACGCGTCCTCCGTCGCGGCGCTCGACGTCGTCGAGACCAGGTACCGGCAGCGCGGCAAGAGCGTCGAGATCACCGGCCTGAACGAACACAGCGCGCACCTGCACGGCACCCTCAGCGGGAAGCTCTCCGCCGGACACTGACAGCGGGGCCCGCTTCGAGGGAAGCGGGCCCCGAGGTCGGCGACGGGGTCAGGAGCCAGGGGTCAGGGGCGGAAGAGGGCGCGGACCGAGTCGTCGTACGCGGCGCTGATGGCGAAGGCCTTCTCGGCCAGGGCCAGGCGCTGCGGCATGCCGACCGCGGAGGGGGAGCCCTCGGCGTCGTCCAGGAGCTTCACGACGGAGTCGTAGTCGTCGGGGTCGCTCAGCGGGATGACGTGCTCGCAGTTCTTCGCCGCACCCCGCAGCATGGCCGGGCCGCCGACGTCGATCTTCTCGCGGAAGCCGGCGAAGTCCGTGCCCGCCGCGAGCTGCGGGAGCACGTAGTAGTTGCAGGCGACGAGGTCCACCCGGGTGATCCCGTACTCGGCGATCTCCGCCAGGTCGGACTCGGTGTCGCGGGCGAGGATGCCGCCCATGACCGACAGGGTCAGCGTCTTGACCCTGCCCCCCAGCAGGGTGGGGGCGCCCGCGAGGTCGGCCACGTGGCCGACCTTGTGCCCCGCCTCGCGCAGGAGGCGGTGGGTGCCCTCGGTCGCCACGACGTCCCAGCCCAGCCGCAGCAGCCCGGCGGCCAGCGTGTCGATGTTCCGCTTGTCACTCACGGCAAGTACGGCGAGCACGTCAGTTCCCCTCGGTCCCGGTCTCGGTCTCGGTCCCGGTCTCGGTCTCGATTTCGATGAGCGCGTCGCGGTGGGAGCCGACCGACACGTAGCGCACGGGTACGCCGAGCAGGCGCTGGATCCCCTCCACGTACGCGCGGGTCGCCCGGGGCAGCTCGTCGTAGCGCCGCGCCCCGGAGATGTCCTCGTCCCAGCCGGCGAACGTCTCGTACACGGGCTTCATACGGGCCAGCTCCGCCGGGCTGGTGGTGAACTCGGCGACCGGGCGGCCGTCGCGCTCGTAGCCCGAGCACACCTGGAGCTCGCCGGTGCCGGTGAGCTGGTCCAGGTTGGTGATGGCGATCGCGTCGGCGCCCTGCATCCGGGCCCCGTACCGGGTCGCCACCGCGTCGAACGCGCCGAGCCGGCGCGGGCGGTTGGTGGTGGACCCGTACTCGCCCCACTGGCGACGCAGCCGGTCCGCGCGCTCCTCGTCGAACTCCGTCACGAAGGGGCCGGCCCCGACGCAGGAGGAGAACGCCTTGGTGACGCCGACGGTCCGGTCCACCTTCGCCCACGGGATCCCCATGCCGACGGGCGCGTGCCCCGCCAGGCAGTTCGAGGAGGTGGTGAAGGGGTAGATGCCGAAGTAGAGGTCGCGCAGGGCGCCGAGCTGGCCCTCGGCGAGGACGGTGGCGTCCTGGGCCAGGGCCTCGGTCAGCAGCCGCGTCACGTCCACGACGTGGGGTTCGAGGCGCTCGCGCACCTCGGCGGCCCACTGCTCGACGTCGGCGAGGAGCAGGGGGGTGCCCCCGTAGATCTTCTCGATCCGCTCGTTCGCCCAGTCCACGACGGAGGCCAGCCGGGCGGGCAGGCTCTCCTTGTCGAAGAGCTCCCCGACCAGCAGCGTCTTCTTCATGACGCGGTCGCCGTACGCCGGGGAGATGCCCTTGCGGGTGGAGCCGTACTGCCCGTGCGAGAGGCGCTCCTCCTCGGCGGCGTCCAGGTCGCGGTGGAAGGGGAAGCAGACGGAGGCCTGGTGGGACACCAGCAGGCGCTCGGGGTCCACGCCGTGCTCGGCGAGCGCGTCGAGCTCGGCCAGCAGGCCTTCGATGTCCACGGTCATGCCGGGGCCCAGGATGCTGGTGACCTCGGGGCGCATCACGCTGCTCGGCAGGCTGTGCAGTTTGAACTTGCCCTGATCCGTGTGGATGGTGTGCCCCGCGTTGCTGCCTCCGTGGTAGCGGACCACGTAGTCGGCATCCGCGGAGAGATTGTCGACCATCCTTCCCTTGCCTTCGTCGCCCCAGTTAAGGCCCACGACCGCCAGTAGCACGATGGAACTCCTCAGTCAGCTTTCGGGTGCGGCAGCGCGGGTGCCCGCGCTGCCGCTCGGTCGTCAGGCCAGCAGAGCGCGGCGGCGCTCGGCGACCTTGCCCCAGACGTCCGGGTTGAGGGCGCTCGGCGGCTGCTTGCCGCCGAGGGCGGTGATCAGTTGGGAGGCGGCGTTCAGGGCGAGGGCGCGCTTGGTCTCGACGGTGAAGTCGGCGATGTGCGCGCTCAGTACGACGTTGTCGAGCCCGAGCAGCGCGTGGTCGGCGGGCAGCGGCTCCTCCTCGTACACGTCGAGGGCGGCGCCCGCGAGGTGACCGCTGCGCAGCGCCCGGACCAGGGCGTCGGTGTCGACGACGCCGCCCCGGGAGGTGTTCACGAAGTAGGCCCCGGCCTTCATCTGCGCGAAGGACTTGTCGTTGAACATGTGCGCGGTCTCGTCGTTCATCTCGGGGTGGGCCGTGACGAAGTCGGCCTGGGCGAGGAGGTCTTCGAGGCGCTCGACCTTGATCGCGCCGACCTCGGCCATCTTCTCCGCCGAGACGTACGGGTCGTAGGCCAGGACGCGCATGAGGAAGCCGCCGTGGGCGCGGCGGGCGGTCCAGCCGCCGACGTTGCCGAGGCCGACGATGCCCAGGGTCTTGCCGGTCAGCTCGACGCGGTGGGTGCCCAGCCGGCTCGCTCCCCAGGCGGCCTCGTTGCCGTGGCGGTGGATCGCGTCGAGGCCCCGGGTGACCATGAGGAGCAGGCCGAAGAAGTGCTCGGAGACGGGCTTGCCCCCCAGGCCGGGGTTGTTGGCGACGACGACGCCGGCTTCGGTCGCCGCTTCGATGTCGATGTTGTCGACGCCGCGGCCGCTCGACAGCACGGCGAGCAGCTTCGGCGCGGCGGCCAGCAGCTCCCGGTCGATCCGGGCGGGGTAGCGGGCGACGAGGCCGTGGGCGTCGGCGAGGGCCGCGAGGACGGCCTCGCGGTCGGCGTCGTCGACGCGGGTGACATGGGCGTGCTGCTCCAGCAGCTCCTCGGCCTCGGCGTCGTACATCGAGCCGACGAGGACTACGTTCGGTCGCATGATCCTGTGCTTCCTACGGGGCTAGTGCGGTCGCAGCACTAGGGAGTGGATGGTGCGGGTGGGGAGGGGTCAGGCCGCGACGCTGGCGGCCAACAGGCTCTCCAGCGGCCGCAGTTCTCCCCCGCGGCTGGCTGCCAGCAGCCGCCGGGTGAGTTCGGCGTGCTCCACGGGCGCGGCGGTGAACCGGGGCCTGCCCTCCTCCAGGCGGCCGAGCGCCCGGCCGTACAGCTTTCGGCAATACACCTCGCTGATGCCCAGCACGCCGGCGATCTCGCGGTAGCTGTACTCGAAGGCGAGTCGCAGGACGAGTACGGCCCGCTCGGCCGGCCCGAGGAGTTCCAGCAGCCAGGCCACGCCGCGCCGCAGTTCGTCGGCGCGCTCCACGCTCCGCGGCGGCTCCTCGACCGGCGGGCCCGCCGGCGTCGTCAGCTCGTCCGGTAACGAGGTTCCGACGTAGGAGACCCGCCGGGTGTGCGCGGACTTCCAGTAGTCCGCGCACAGGTGGCTCACCACGGTGGAGAGGAAGGCACCGTGGTTCTCCACGTTCGTGGCCGTCATCCAGCGCAGCCAGGCCTCGGAGATGATGTCCTCGGCCTCTTCGGCCGACCCGACGCGGCGGTATGCGAGCGCCTGGAGACCCGACCTCCGGCGCTGGAACTCTTCCTGGTCAACATCGAACAAGGTATTGCCTCCAGGCCGGCCCGTGGCTCAGCCCATCTCTGGGGTCAGGCCCGGCCCTCGGCCAGCACCTGACGCAGGCTCTTGTCGAAGGCCGCGGCGTACTCGGTGATCTCCGCGTCGCCCATGGGGGTGGAGATGCAGCCCAGGCCGCTGTCGCCGATGTGGATGCCGTTGTCCAGCAGCACCCAGTACAGGCGCTTCATCGCCGCGGCCGGGCTGGCGTAGCCCTCGGGGGCACTGGTGGCGATCACGCGGAACAGCGAGCCGAGGCCGTTGACCTCCCAGTCCAGGCCGACCGACTCGACCGTGGCGCGCATCGCCTGGCGGGCGCGCTCGCCGAGCTCGCCGATGCGCTCGTGGGCCTCCTCGGTGAGCAGGCGCAGCGAGGCCACGCCGGAGCTCATGCTGACCGGGTTGGCGTTGTACGAGCCCGAGTGCGGCAGCGCCGGGGCGCCCTGGCTCGGGTCGAAGACGCTCATGAACTTGCGCCGGCCCACGACCGCGCCGATCGGCATGCCGCCGCCGATGACCTTGCCGAGGACGGTGAGGTCGGCCTCGCTGCCGAGCAGGTGCATGGCGCCGTGGAAGCCGACGCGGTAGGAGCCGACCTCGTCGGAGATCAGCAGGGCGCCGCTCTCGTCGCAGAATCCGCGCAGCGCGTCCAGGTACTCCTTGTTCGCGGGCACCAGGCCGATGCGCCACGGCACCGGGTCGATCAGCACACAGGCCAGGTCGTCGGCGTGCTCGCGCAGCACGGCCAGGGCGCCCTCGGCGTCGTTGAAGGGGATCACGACGGTGTTGTTGACGACGCCGTCGGGGTTACCGGTGACCGCGTGGTTGATGAGCGAGCCGGAGCCGTCGTTGTTGACCGCGACGGCGTCGTAGGCACCGTGGTAGGCGCCCGCCATCTTGGCGATCTTCGGGCGCTTGGTGTAGGCGCGGGCGGCCTGGACGGCCATCATGACGGCCTCGGTGCCCGAGCTGGTGAAGCGGCAGTGCTCGAAGGTCTCGTTGCGGGCGGAGAGCGCCTGGGCGTACTCGACCTCGACCGGGGTGGGCATGCCGAAGCTGGTGCCGCGGGCGACGGCCTCGGTGATCGTCGCGACCATCTCGGGGTGTGCGTGGCCGTGGATCAGGGTGGTGCTGTTGTTCAGGAAGTCGATGCGCTCGACGCCGTCGGCGTCGGTGACCCGCGCGCCGCTGCCCGACTGGATGTAGACGGGGTACGGGGCGCTGTAGACGGCCGTACGGCTGTTGCCGCCGGGCATGACCTCGACCGCGCGGGAGTAGAGCTCGGCAGACTTGTCCGTGTTCACGATGGGCCCTTTCACAACTGTGCGGGAATTGACGGGGATCGACGCGCGGGGCGTCGTCAGCGGGCGGTCCTGATCGACACGTCCGCCGTGAAGTACGGGCCGGCCAGTGAGACCTCGCTGCCGGCGGGCACCCACTGCGGGGTGTCCTCGGCCGCGGGGCCGGCCGCCCCGAGCCGCTCGGCCAGGCGGGCGGCCATGACCGGCACCAGCGGCCGGGCGACCTCGGCCAGGGTCCGTACGGCCATGAGCTCCAGGGCCATGCACGTACGCGCGTCGCCGGTGGGCGGCGCCGTGTCCAGTACGTCCTCGCACGCCTCGGCGAAGCGGCGGGCCCGGTCCACGAAGGTGCGTACCGCCTCGGCGGCGCCCCGGGCGTCGAAACGCTCCGGCTCCAGGGCCCGGGGGAGCTGCGCGCGGAACTCGCGGATCTGGCCGTAGAAGCGCTGGGCCTCGGCGTTCCAGCTGCCCGCCTCCGGGACGATGCCGCCGAAGTGCTTGTCCAGGCGGGCGTCGACCGATGCGAGCCAGGGCTCCCAGCCGTCGAGCAGCTGTGTCCGGACGAAGTCCGCGTACTCGGCGACGACGAAGTCACGGCGGCGGATGTCGGGCCGGGTGCCGGCCAGGTACAGCCGCAGCTGGTCGCGGGTCTGCTCGGAGAAGACCTCGCGGCCCCAGATGGCGTGCATCCGGCCGGTGGAGAACTTCTGCCCGTCGAGCAGGTAGAACTCGTTGCAGATCATCGTGTCGGGCAACGCGACCTTGTCGGTGAACGACCCGAGGACGGCCGGGAAGACGATGGTGCGCAGGAAGGCGTTGTCGAAGCCGAAGAACAGCACCGTACGCGGATCCTCGGACTCGGCGTACGCCTCCCAGCCCGCGGTGCCCCGGCCCTTGGCCAGCTCGTCGAGGGCCGTGATGAAACGCGCGGCCAGCTCGAAGGCCGAGTACATCCGCTGGCCCTCGGTGGCGTCCGGCCCGTCGCCCGCGGGGTCGGCCGGCACCAGGATGCCGTCCGGCGCGACGGTGCTGACCGGGAGGTCCGGCAGGGGCCCGGCCAGGACCCGCTCCACGTAGGCGCGCAGCCGGGCGCTCATGTGGGCCGTGCGCAGGTACGCGGTGAGCTTGTCGCGCAGCGGTTCCAGCGGCAGGTAGTAGCGGGTCAGCTCGCGCTGCTCGGCCGGGGTGCCGCAGGTGGCGCAGCCGGGGTCGCGCAGTTCCTCGTCCGCGAAGGGCAGCGCGCAGGCCTCGCACTCGATGCCCGCCGTGTCGTGGGAGCCGCAGTGCGGGCAGGCGCCCGAGACGAACGCCTCGAAGAGGAACGTCCCGCAGGGGGCGCAGTAGTTCGCCGACACCGTCTTCGCCACCACGGCGCCCTTGGCGCGCAGGCTCTCGAAGATGTCGAGGGCCACCTGCGGGTACTGCGGCGAGGAGGGGCGTACGAACACGTCCCAGCCGATGTCCGCCGCGGCCAGCGCCTCCTGGATGGCGTCGGTGTTGCGCTCCGCCAGCTCGTAGAAGGACAGGCCCTGGCTGATGGCGGCCGACGCCACCTGGCTCTGGTGGCCGACCGTGCCGAGCAGCAGGTGGGCCTCGGTGCCGCGCTGGAGCAGGCCGCGGCGTACGAGGTCGGCGCCGAGGAACGGGCCCACGACGTGGCCCAGGTGCAGCTCGCCGTTGGGGGTGGGGAAGGACGGCAGGAGCAGGACGGGGCGCTCGGCCCGCGAGGAGCCGGCGGCTTCCGTGGCCCGCTTGTCGTGTTCGCGGTCCAGGGCCGACATGTCCTCCCACCAGGTGGTGAGGAAAGTCAGCGGCCGGTCGTCCGCGAGGTTGCGCAGGGTGTGCACGCCCAGCGGCGCGAGCCGCACGGTGTCCCCCGCCGCGACCTGCGCGGACTCCCCGTCCGAGACGACCTCGCCGCGGCCGTCCAGGATCACCCAGACCTCGGTGTCGTGATGGTTGTGCGGGGCTGTTCTCTCTCCGGGGCGGAGCGTGACCCTCCTGAGGTTGAAGGGCAGTGCGCCGCCCTCGGCCCAGGAAGGCTCGACGCTCCGGACGAAATCGGGCAGCTCGAGCTCGCCGACAGTGCGGGGAATGGGTATGACGTGCATTGCTGGGCGCGGAACGTCGTACGGCTCGCCGGCCGCGGACACCCCGCTGCTCCTCTCATGTCATGGACTTCGGGTGCGGTATCAGGCCCGTCCGGCCGCGACGGCCCCCGGGTGGCGCAGGGCCGCCTCGTCGGAGCCGAGCGGCTCCCAGTCCAGGGCGGTGCTGACCGGTCCGGTGTCGTAGCGCTCCCGGCCGAGGAGGCTGTTGGCGATGACTGCGCTGCGCCAGGCCAGCAGGCTCAGGTTGGGGTCCGCGACACCGAATTCGCGGCGCGCCGCGTTCTGGACGAAGACGCGGTTGCCGGCCGGCCCGTCCCATTCGAGGCTGAAGTCGGACCGGACGACCGGCAGCCCGTGCTGGAGGGCGAGGCGGTCCTTGAGGCCGAGCAGCAGGTCCGACATCCCGTGCTCGTATCCGGTGGCGCACACGACCACGTCCACCTCCTCGTGCACGGGCTCGCCGCCGCGCGCCGGCTGCCAGGTGGTGCGCAGCCCCTGCGGGGTGCGGGTCAGCGCCGTCAGGTGCTGGTCCAGCAGCACGCGGCAGGCGCGGTCGGACCCTTCCAGCAGTTCCAGGTCGTACAGGCGCCGGTAGATGGCCTGCAGGGTGGACAGGGAGATGCCGTCGCTGGCCATCCGCAGCCGCTGTACGACCTCCTCGCGCTCGCCCTCGGGCAGGCTGTGGAAGTAGCGGCTGTAGTCGGGCAGGAAGAGCTCGTCGACGAACGGGCTGTCGTCGAGCGGCAGCAGGTTGGCCCGCCGCGTTCCCCACACGATCCGCTCGGGACGCTGGGTCTCGGAGGTCAGCAGGTGGTTGACGACCTCGGCGCCGCTCTGGCCGCCGCCGACGACGGCGACCCGCTTGCCGGAGAAGTCCCGCGGGTGGCGCAGCAGTTGCTCCGCGTGGAAGACCTGCTGCGGGTCGTGGCCGACGGCGCACTGCGGCAGCTTGGGGGTGAGTCCCGTACCGGTGGCCACGTTGCGGGCGCGCAGGACGCCGTCGGTGGTGTGCACCAGGAAGGCGGAGCCGTCCCACTCGATGTTTTCGGTGGTCACGCCGAAGCGCAGGTTGTCCAGGCGCTCCGAGGCCCAGCGGCAGTACTGCTCGAACTCGCGCCGCGGCACCTTGGAGCGACCCGTCACCAGCAGCCGGTACAGCCGCTTGGTCTCCACGAGGAAGGCCAGGAAGGAGTGCGGGTTGGTGGGGTCTACCGGGGTGACCAGGTCCTTCAGGAAGTGGACCTGCATCTCGGCGTCCGGCAGCATCAGGCCGGGGTGCCAGTCGAAGGCTTCCTTGCGGTCGAGGAACACGGCCGAAAAGCCGGGCTCCCGCGAGGTCAGGGCGGCGAGGCTGAGATTGGACGGACCTATCCCTACACCCACCAGGTCGTAGATCTTGGGGGTTGTACTCATATGAACTCCCGTTACAAGTGGGGGCGTTCGGCCTCGGTGATCTCGTGAGCCGGCAGCCATCGGACGCCGCGCCCGGTCAGCGACCGCATCACCCGTCCCGTCAGCTCCTGCGACAGGGCGAGGTGCGGTTTGATCCAGCCGGTTCCCTCGACGGCCCGTTCGGCCAGCAGCCGCGCTGCCGCGGCCAGGGTGAAGCCGGTGGTCCGGGCCATGGCGGACAGGCCCGTCGCCTCGTCGGCGAAGTCCAGCACCGTGGTACGCAGGGACGCGGGCCGGCCGTCCAGCAGTCCGTGTGCCGTCAGTTCCAGCACCACCACGTCCCGGTCGTCGGCGCCCGCCCGGACCTGAGGGGCCAGTACGCGCTCGACGAGCCGCCTCGGGGCCACGCGGGCTCCGTCGACGTCCACGGGGTCGTCCGCGAGCAGGCCCAGCCGGGCCAACTCCGTCACGGCCTGCGCGAACCCGGGCCAGCGCAGGGTCTTCTGGGTGCAGTCCGCGCCCCGCAGGGCCGGGTGCTCGCCCAGCCAGGGGGCCATGCCGTCGTGGTAGGCCTCCAGCCGACCGACGCCCTCGAACTCGCGCGTCACCACTCCGGAGAAGCGGGGGTGGTGCACCTCGCGGCCGCCGCGCAGGGCGAGCGCCTCGCGCTGGGCGATCGGCAGGTGGTAGTCGTTCTCCCCGCCGAAGAAGGCGGTGTACCCGAGGGGTTCCCGCGGTTCGCTGGGCACTCCCCCGCAGCAGATCTCCAGCGCTTCCACGCTGTCGAGCCGGCTCGCGAGGTGGACCGCGAGGAGTTCGGTCAGGCCGGGTTCAAGGCCGATCGGCAGCAGGGCCGTGCCGCCTGCGGCGCTGATCTCCGCGTCCAGCCGGGCCAGTTCGGCCGTGGGCGGCCGGGTGATCCCGGCGACCGGGACGCCGGCCCGCACCGCCGCGCGCAGGGCGGTCTCGGTGGGGGCCCAGGGCATCGCCGTGGCGACGGCGTCGGAGCCCGACAGTGCGGCGTCCAGGTCCGGGGCGACCCGGACCGCGGCGCCGCCGCGGTCCGACAGCCAGTCGCGCAGGGCGGCCGCCTGTACGGGGTCCCGGTCCAGGAGCAGCAGCTCGGACGTACCGGGGTCGGTCGCCAGGGCGTAGGCGGCGGCCCGGCCCATCTGGCCGCAGCCTAAGAGGGTCACCCTCATGGGCCGGACCCCCGTTCACGCGCGCCCCACGTCATCCGGAGCGGCCGTCGACGGGCGAGACCCGGGCCGAGGCCTCGGTGGTGACGCGGCCGAGGAGCGCTTCGAGGCCCTCGCGCGTGACGTGCCGCGCGATGACGGCGACGACGCGCTGCTGGCCGAAGTTCTCCGGCGGCAGGGACACTTCGGTGCCGGCCGGGACCTCGTGGAAGACGTGGTCGAAGCCGGGGTCCTCGCCGATGCCCTCCAGGCCCTCGGCGCCCTCGAACCGGCCCGCCCGCTCGGCCAGTACGAAGCGCAGGCCCGCGTTGAGCTGCCGGTCGTGCTCCAGGCGCAGCTCTTCGCCCGCGGCCACCCGTACGACGTTCTCGAAGTAGTTGACGCCGGTGGCGAGCGGCACCAGGTGCGAGCCGATGTAGTCGCCCGCCGGGCGGCCGGCGATCTCGATGAACCGCAGTCCGCGGTCGCCCCACTTGGCTTCGAGGTGGAAGGCGCAGTTGTCGAATTCGAGGGCGCCGACGATGTCCTTCGTGGTGGCGCTCACCTCGGCCCGGGCATCGGCGGGCAGGGCGCTGGGGACCTTGTGCTCCAGCTCCAGGTGGAAGGGGACGCTGGTCACCTTGTCGGTGATGGTGACGATGTGGACCTCGCCGCCCGACACGAAGCCCTCGACGCTCAGCTCGTCGCCTTCGAGGAATTCCTCGACGATGAATTCTGCGCCGAACTGCTTGAACACCGGGTCGAAATCGGGCCGGGCGATCTGGGACAGCCTCTCCATGGCTGCGTCCAGGTCCTCCGGGGCCCGCAGTTCGAAGATCCCCTTGGACCCGGAGGCCCCGGTGGGCTTCACCACTGCGGGAAGTCCGACCTCTTCGACGGCGACCCGCAATTCCGCCAGGTCGGAGACCTTGGCGAAGCGCGGAAGTACGCCATCGAGATGCCGCAGGGCATCCTTCATCACATATTTGTTGCGCGCCCGGAGGGCGGCGGTCTCGGACATTCCCGGAAGCCCGAGATCAGCGGCGATGGCCGCTACCAGCTGCACGTCGACTTCCGTGAAATTCGCGACGCCGACCAGGTTGTATTCGGCGTGGAGTTCCCTGGCCGCGGCGATCGAAGCGGCCCTGTCGTACGTGTCCACCTGCCGGAATTCATGAACGAGCGGCTTGGCGAATTCAGGAATGGAACGGCCGAGGAGAATCACTCGATAGCCCAGACGTCGGGCGGCGAGCAGGGACTCCAGCCCTTCCCTTTGGATGCGTCGAAGGTTTACGAAGAGAATATGACGTTCCGTCACGAAACAGCCCCCGCGAGTGTCATGCATTCAAGTGGGTCTCTAGCACCAAGCGAGCGTTATTCAATCACAGGGGTAGGGGGTTGTGAAGAGGATCTTGGATGGATACTGGCCATTCCAGTTAAGACTGGCCAGATCCTTTCACACGCCATACGGTTCCCCTGATTCGAGCCACAAAACGATCGGATCAAGTCAATCCAGGGCCCTTCCGCGCTGTCAGCGGGTGACTAACTTAACTGAAACAGTCCGCCGAATCGCCGTTTAAACCCTGGTGATGGTGAACAAAAAGTGCCGCCCGCGCGGTCGGTCCGGAGGAACCGGATAGACCGCGCGGGCGGCACTGACAAAAGGTGAAGACTTCGTATGGAATTGGTTAAACGGCGGCTGCGGCCAGCGTCGGATGACCCCGGAGCGCGGCCGAGAACTGGTCGGTCACCCGCTCCAGCGCCTCGGCGGGCCCCGGCGCGACCGTCACCCGCCCGCCCTCTCCCAGGGTGATGTCCCGGTCGAGGGTGAACCAGCCGGGCGCGATGTGCGCGGCGCCCATCGAGGCGAGCACCGGCCGCAGCGCGTAGTCGATGGCGAGCACGTGCGCCGTGGTCCCGCCGGTGGCCAGCGGCAGTACCGCCTTGCCGGACAGGGCGTACTGCGGCAGCAGGTCGAGCAGTGACTTCAGCAGGCCCGAGTACGCGGCCTTGTAGACGGGGGTGCCGATGACGACCCCGTCCGCGCGCGCGAAGAGCGCGGTCGCCGCCACGATGGACGGGTGGCGCATGTCCGCCTTGAGCAGCGGCTCGGCCGGCAGGGTGCGGACGTCGAGCGGTATCACCTCGTGCCCCTGGGCAATGAGTTGCGCGTCCAGGTGGCGCAGCAGCCCGGTGGTCCGGGAGGTCACGGAGGGACTTCCCGAAACGGACAGGACGGTGGCCATGAGAGGTCCCTTTCTCTGGTGTTACGGGCCGAAAGGCGCGGGCTGAGGGGCGGGCGGAGCGAGCCTGACGCGGCCGTGAGCCCTACGGCGCGGTCGCGGCGCGCCAGTCCTCGCCCTCGGGTACGACGATGACGGCGGAGCGGACGGTGCTGTAGTCCGCGTCGAGACCCAGCCCCGGCGGCGTCTCGCCCGCGGCGTGCGCCTTGAGGGCGTCGAGCAGGTAGCGGCGGGTGCGGACGATGCCGCGGTCGCTCTTGCCGGGGTTCTCCATCGTCCGGTCGACGATCGGGCCCATGCTCTCCTGCACGGCCACGTCCTGGAGGACCAGGCCGCGGATGCCGGAGAAGCTGGTGCCGGCCCGCATGGCCTCCCGGTTCTGGCCCCAGCCGTTCTCGCGGGTGTAGCCCTCGCGGATGTTGTCCGGGTTGAGGTTGTCCAGATCGAGCCCGAACTGCTCGCTGAAGTAGGAGGGGTCGACGGGCTGGTCGTCGTTCCACCACAGGTACCACATGATCGTCTGGTGGTCGTTGACCGGAATCCAGGCGTGCCAGAGCCGGTCGCCGTTGGGCAGCTCGGGAACCACGGTGTACCACGGCATGGCGAAGGGCTTCACCCGCGCCAGGGTGTCCCCCGAGGACAGCGAGCGGACGGCCGCGAAACGCAGGCCGTACGGCTGCGGATCGATCTCGTCCCGGGGGGCGGTGTCGTCGAGCAGGTCGCGCAGCGGGCCGTTGCGGGCCTCGGTCTCGTGCAGCAGGGAGACGTGGGCGGAGTCGATGTCCGCCTCCAGGCCCTGGACCCAGTTGCAGTCCACCAGCGCGACGGTGGCGAAGACGTTCTCCGCCGGGACCTTGGTGAAGGGGAACTCCGGGAAGGCGGCGGGCTTGCGGCCGGTCCCGCCGAGCCACACCCAGATGATCCCGCCGGCCTCCGTCACCGGGTGGTGCAGGAGCTTGACGCGCTCCGCGAACCGCGGCCCGTCCTCCTCCGGCTCCGAGGGGGTCTCCAGCACCTCGCCCGAGACGTGGAACTTCCAGCCGTGGTAGACGCAGCGCAGCGCGCAGTCCTCGTTGCGGGCGAGGGTCAGCGAGGCCCCCCGGTGCGGGCAGGCCTCCGCGAAGCAGCCCACCGTGCCGTCGTCGGCCCGGAACAGGACGTACTTTTCGCCCAGCAGCTCCACCGGGACCGGGGCGCCGCCCCGCTCCGCGAGGCGCTCGGAGCGCATGACGGGCAGCCAGTACTCGCGAAGCAACTGCCCCATGGGGGTGCCTGGACCGACCTGGGTCAAGGTCTCATTCACCTTCTGAGTGGTCACTTCGGGCCTCCGTTTCGACATTCGGGAGGGGATGTCCGCGCCGCGACCATCACCCACCCTTGAAGACGATCCAGGCTCCCGGTCCGTGACAACTCTCCACGGACGAAGGCGGCTTGCCCCTGAAAGTCCGTTTGATTCGGGCCCGGAGCGGCGTTGGAGCCGGCCGGAGTCAGTCGCGCAGGACCGCGTACGGAGCCGGGTCGTCACCGGCCCCGCCCAGGAAGCGGCTGGTCAGGCCGGTGGCCTCCTTCAGCGCCGGGGCCCAGTCCAGGCCCGCGAGGCGCCCGGCCAGCAGGCAGCCGAAGAGCACGTCACCCGCGCCCACGGTGATCACCTGGTCCGTGAGCGAGGACGCGGGCTGGCACACCACCTCGGAGCCGTCCGCCGGGACCAGCAGGGAGCCCTCCTCGCCCAGGGTGACCAGGCAGCGGCCACCGGGAGCCGGTAACTGCCGGGCCGCCGCGACGAGATCCTCACGGTCGGTCAGCGAGCGGCCGGCCCACAGGGACAGTTCACGCCGGTTGAGCGCCACCAGATCCGCCCCGCGCCCCTCGGGCCGCAGCTTCGACACCTCGTTGGGGTCGGCCGACAGCAGCCAGAACGGCACGCCCCGGTCCCGCGCGGCGTCCGCGAGCCACGCGAGCGCGGGAGCCCCGGCGTCCGTACCGGCGGCGAGCACCGCGGCGGCGTCGAACAGGCCGCGGGACCGGTCGAGCAGAGCGGGGGTGATCAGGCCGAGGGCGCGCTCCCCGTAGAACCTCTTGTCGGCCACCGAGCCTTCGACCAGCTCGGCGTGGAACACCGGCAGTGGCGCCCGCACCGGCAACCGCAGCCAGTCGACGCCGTTTCCGGCCAGATGACCGCCCACCGCCGGACCGATCTCGCCGGAGTACTCCACCGTGACGAGCGCCGGCCGGGCCCCGCGCGCGCCCATCGCGCAGGCGGCGTTGTTCGCCACCCCGCCCCAGCGCAGGGTGGCGGGATCCTGACCCCGGCCCAGCGGGCCCTCGTGCAGGAAGTCCAAGGTGACGGTACCCACGAGAACCGGCCCACCAGCTGGACCGGGAGCGGGAATTGCCCTGTGGGATGTCAATATGCGATTGATGGAACTCACCCTTCCCTATGAATGGCATACGCGAAGGCCGACCGAAATGCAGCTCAGGCATTCGGAATCAAGCGGATCGTGAGAGCATGTGCGACCGCAGCCAGGCCCATTGCCGCGCTCATGCGCCGGTCCGGCGCCATCGCGTGCTTCCGCATCCGCATCGGACACCACGCAAGAGCCGCACCGCAACCCGCTCAGCAGAGGAGGCCCGAGATGGCACGCGCTGGTCAAGTGGCCTCGGACGGATCCGGCCGACTGGCATACGGAATTGCCGCCGGCATTCTGACCTGGGCCTTTCCGCCCTCACTCGTGGACGAGGCCGTCGCGGCGGCCGGTCGCACCGAACAGCGCTCCCGGTCCCTGTCGGCGCGCACGATGGTCTATCACGCACTGGCCATGTGGATGTACCCCTCGTCCGGCTACGAGGAGGTCATGCGCCGGCTCATGCTGGGCCTCTCCCGCAAGCACCACTGGGCGGACGACTGGCGGATGCCCTCGCCCTCCGCCCTCACCCAGGCCCGGCAGCGGCTGGGTCCCGCCCCGCTGCGCCTGCTCTTCCGCGCGGTCGCGCCGACCGTCGCCGGGCTGGCGCTCCCCGGCGCCCTGGAGCCGATCGCGCTCGACACCCTCACCCTCGGCCTGCCCGACACCACCGCCAACCGGGAACACTTCGGAGCCTGCCCCCGGGTACGGGTGACCGCGCTCGGGCACTGCGGCACGCAGGCCGTCCTCGACGCGGCCCTGACAGCGCCGTCGGCCGGCGAGGGCGGGCCCGCCCGGGACCTCCTGCGGTCGCTGGGCAAGGGCGCGCTGCTGCTCGCCGAACTGGACACGCTGTCGGTGGAGCTGTGGCGCCGGGCCGCCGCGGCCGGCGCGGACCTGCTCTGGCGGGCCGGGCCCGACTGGAAGCTGCCGGTGGACCGCGTCCTGCCCGACGGCAGCTACCTGTCCCGGCTCGCGGAGCCGGGCCCGGGCGCCGGGGCCGAGCCGCCGGTGCCGGTGCGCGTGATCACGTACGCCGACTGCGGCGGCGCGGTGGACCGGCTGATCACCAGCGTCCTGGCCCCCGCGGACGCGGCGGCGACCCGGCTGATCCACGCCCACCACACGCGGTGGCGGCTGACCGACACGCTCGGGGACCTCGCCCCGGGCGGGCCCTCCCCGATCGACGTGCTGCGCTCGCGCAGCCCGGAGCTCGTCGAGCAGGAGATCTGGGCGATGCTGCTGATGCACCACGCCGTGCGCGGCCTGCTCGTCGACCCCCGGGACCTGGACGGCCGCGCCGCGGCGGAACTCGCCGCGCTGGTCCGCACGGTGCGCATGATCGCGCCGGACTGCTTGTAGGCCGATCGAAGATCGTGTTAGCTTCCCAACGAGTTCTGCCGCGCAACGGAGCACCAACCTCCGGCCGGCATTGAGCCGTTACGCGGAATCCGCGGCCCTCTTCAACGATCCCCTGCCTGTCTGATCTCCCATGTCATCGGAGGCACCACGTGAGCCATCGCTCCCCCCGGAACCGCCAGGGACGACGCTCGTGACCGCAAGCACGGGAATGCTCCTCGGTTACGAGCTGCCCGACGCGGGTCTCGCCGACCCCACCCGCTTACTCGTCGCGGCGGCCCGCAAGGCCGAGGCCGCCGGGATCGGCCACCTGGTCCTCGGTGACCGGCCCGCCGCCCGCCCGGCCGGCGCCGCAGCGCCCGCCTCGGTCGTCGCCGCGTCCCTGCTGGCGGTCTCCACCAGCCGCATCGGCCTGGTCATGAACGCCGCGACCGACTACCACGAGCCCTACAACCTGTCCCGCATGGTCGCCTCCCTCGACCACATCAGCGCCGGCCGCGCCGGCTGGCAGGTGATCACCGGCCCCGACGGGCCCGCCGACGCCAACCACCGCCGCGAAGGGGTCGACCCCGCGGCCGGACGCGACGCCCGCGCCCGCGAGTTCGTCCCCCTCGTCCAGGGCCTCTGGGACACCTGGGAGGACGGGGCCTTCGTCCACGACAAAGCCACCGGGCGCTTCATCGACAGCGCCCGCATCCACGCCCTGAACCACGAGGGACCGGCGCTCCAGGTCCGCGGACCCCTCAACGTCATCCGCCCGCCGCAGGGCCGCCCCGTCGTCCTGGCCCCGGCCGCCGACCCGCTGGTCTCGCCCGCCGCCGACGTACTGACCGTGGGGAACCCGGACTCCGCCGCGCCCGCCGACGGCAGCGGCCGACCCCGGCTCGGGATCGTCACGCCCTTCACCGCCGGTTCCGAGGCACTCGCCCGCGAGCTGCACGCCCGGGCCGGCGCGCCCCGATCCGGTGCGGACCACGCGGTGCTCGTCGGCGACGCCGGGCAGATCGCGCAGCGGCTCGGCTCCTGGTTCGACCAGGGCGTGGTGGACGGGTTCACCCTGCGCTTCCCGCTGCCCGACTCTGACTCCATGGACGCGTTCACCGACACCGTGCTGCCGCGGCTGCGCGCAGCAGGCCGGTTCAAGGCGGCGTACACGGCGACGACGCTGCGCGGGCACTTCGGGCTGAGCAGGCCCGCGAACCGCATCGCGGAAAGAGGCTGACGACATGACATTCGAACGAGAGCTGCACCTCGGCCTGATGTTCTGGGCCACCGGTACGCACGCCGCGGGCTGGCGCCACCCGGACGCGCGGGCCGACGCCGCCTACGACATCGCCCTCATCCAGGAAGTCTCCGCGCAGGCCGAACGGGCCAAGTTCGACTTCGTGTTCCTCGGCGACCGCCTCGCGAGCGACCCGGCCCTCCAGCACAGCAACCCGGCCCAGATATCCCGCCTGGAGCCCTACGTCACCGCCACCGCCATCGCCGCCGCCACCTCGCGCATCGGCATCGTGGTCACCGCCAACCCGACGTACTCCGACCCGTACTCCATCGCCCGCCTGATGGCCTCCCTCGACCACGTCAGCGACGGCCGGGCCGCGTGGAACCTGGTCACCGGCGCCGACGCGGCCGCCGCGTACAACTTCGGCCGCGACACCCACTGGGACACGGCCAAGCGCTACGAGTGGGCCGAGGAGTGCGTCCAGGTCGTACGCGACCTGTGGGACAGCGGCGCCGACGCGCAGGGCGGCGCGCCCCGGCCCGTCGGGCACCGCGGCACGTACTTCTCGGTGGACGGACCGCTCGACGTGGCCAGGCCCCCGCAGGGGCAGGTGGTGCTGTTCAACGCGGGCACCTCCGACCAGTCCCGCGAACTGGGCGCCCGCGAGGCCGACATCGTCTTCGCCGGACCGCAGCCGACGCTGGAGCTGCGCAAGGAGTACTACGCCGACATCAAGGCCCGCGCCGCCCGCCACGGCCGGGAGGACCAGGTCACCATCCTGCCGGGGCTGACCCCCGTCGTCGCGCCGACCACCGAGGAGGCGGTCGCGCTCTACGACCTGCTCAACTCGCTGCTCGTGCTCGACCCCGAGGAGGAGCCCGGCGAGCTGGTCCGCAAGGGCGGCATCGGCGAGGGCCACCGGCGCAACCTCAGCTCCGCGGGCCGCGTGTTCGGGGTGGACCTGACGGGCGCCGACCTGACGGCGGAGGTCCCGGCCGAGACGCTCGCCGCGGTGTCCGAGGAGGGTGCGCGCAGGCTGGCCGAGATCACCCGCCTGACGCGGCGCACCATCGACGGCCCGCGCCGGATCACCTACGGGGACTTGGTGCACGCCACGCCCGCCGAGCTCTCGCACACGGTCGTCGGCAACCCGGACGAGGTCGCCGACATGATCCAGGAGTGGTTCGAGGGCGGCGCCGCCGACGGCTTCAACATCTATCCGGCGTACGTGCCGGGGGCGGTCACCACCTTCACCGAACTGGTGGTGCCCGAGCTCCAGCGGCGCGGGCTCTACCGCAAGGACTACGGCGGCCGCACGCTGCGCGACCACCTCGGACTGCCGGTTCCGCCCGTGCGGCCGCTTCCGTCACAGCCGAAGGAAGGGTGAAGCAGTGGGCACACTGGCCGTCGTGGGAGCCGGGACCCTGGTCTCCGGCGACCTCGCGAACCCCCTGATCGAAGACGCCGACACGGTGCTGTGCGCCGACGGGATCATCACCGCCGTCGGCCGCTCCCGGGACCTGGCCGACGAGATCGCCTCGGCCGACCGGGTGCTGAACGCCTCCGGGGCCACCGTGGCCCCCGGCCTCATCGACTCGCACGGGCACGTCACCTTCGGCGACTACTCACCGCGCCAGAAGGCCGTGGACTACCTGGAGGGGTACGTCCACGGCGGGATCACCCGGACGATCTCCGCGGGCGAGGTGCACGTGCCCGGCCGGCCGCGCGACCGCGAGGGCGTCAAGGCGCTCGCGGTGGCGGCCCGGGCGAGCTTCGACCGCTACCGGCCCGGCGGGATGCGGGTCCACGCGGGCAACGTACTGCTGGAACCGACCCTGACGGCGGAGGACTTCGCCCACCTCGCCCGCTGCGGGGTGTGGCTCGCCAAGTTCGGCTTCGGCGCGTACGAGAAGGCGCTGGACGGCGTCGACCAGATCCGCTGGGCCAAGGAGCACGGGCTGGTCGTCATGTGCCACGCCGGAGGCGCCAGCGCCGCGGGCTCCGCCTCCCTGCGCGCCGAGGACCTGCTGGCCCTCGACCCGCACGTGTGCGGCCATGCCAACGGCGGCCCGACCTCCCTGCCCGCGGCCGACGTGGAGCGGCTGCTGACCGAGAGCGGCATGGCCCTGCAGATCGTCCAGGCCGGCAACCTCAGGGCGGGCCTGGACATCGTGCGGCGGGCCGCGGAAGCCGGCGCCCTGGCCCGGATCGTGGTCGGCTCCGACACCCCTTCGGGGTTCGGCGTGATGCCGTTGGCCGTACTGAAGACGGTCGTGGAACTGTCCGCGCTGTCCCCGGTGCAGCCCGCCCAGGCCTGGGCCCTGGCCACCGGGAACGTGGCGGAGGTCTGGGGGCTGCCCGCCGGGCGGCTGCGGGTCGGTGCCGAAGCCGACCTCGTCGTCCTGGACGCGCCCAGGGGCTCGGCGGCCACCACCGCGCTGGAGGCCATGTCCATCGGTGACATCCCCGGCATCTCGGCGGTCGTCACGGACGGCGTGCCGCGCTTCCTGGCCAGCCGCAACACCCCGGGCGCCACGCGTCCGGCGACGCTGGACCGGTAACCGGGCAGCGGCGGGAAGGGGCTCGGCGACCGCGCCGAGCCCCTTCCCTTCGTCTCGTCCTACGCGAGCCGGGCGGCGAACCGCTCGGGCCGGAAGGCCGCCGCCAGCGGCGACGGTTCGCCCAGCACCTCCCGGGCGACGATCTCCCCCAGGACGGGCGCCAGGGTCAGGCCGCTGTGCGTGACGACCACGTACAGCGAGCCGACCCCCGGCACCCAGCCGAGCACGCTCATCCCGTCCGCGGGCATCGGCCGTACGCCGACGTACGCGGACTCCACCCCGACCCCCGCGCCGGCGCCGGGCAGCACCTCGTCCAGCCGCTCCAGCACGCGCAGTGCCGCGCTTCGGCCCTGTTCGGCCAGGTCGCCGCGGCCCGGCACCAGTTCCTCGTCCACGTCGTGGCAGTGCAGCACCAGCCGGCCGCCGCTGTGCGGCCGGATGCTCAGGTCCGGGGCGTGCAGTACGCGCTCCACCGGCGCCGGCGCCCGCACCGCGGAGGTGCGGACCAGCAGGCCCAGGGTGAGCGTGCCCTCGTCCCCCGGCTCCACCAGCGGTACGTCGGCGCCCACCCGGGCGAGGAGTTCACGGGTGCCGCGCCCGGCGCAGGTGACGACGGCGTCCGCCTCGATCCGCTCCCCGGAGGCCAGTACGACTCCGCGCACCGGGTCCGCGCCGACGAAGCCCGCGACCGGGTCGCCCGTACGGATCTCCACGCCCGCGCGGCGGCAGCGCGCCTGCACGGCGGCCACGAACCGGTCGCTGATCACGTGCGCGTCGGCCGGGTAGTAGAGGAGCGCCCCGTGCAAGGCGTCCAGGGCGAGCCCCGGCTGGAGTTCGCGCACCGCGCGCTCGGCGTCGAACTCCTCGACGGGATAGTTCCGTTCGCGGTAGCCGGCGGCGACGGCGGCCAGGCGGTCGGCTCCGGCGGCCGAGTCCGCCCAGTGCAGGTTGCCGCGCCGGAACAGCCACGGCTCGCCCTCGGTCCGGGCGGCGAGCCGCTCGTGGGCGTCCAGGCTCTCCGCGGTGAGGGCGAAGTAGGCGTCGGACCCGTTGTCCACGGCGTTCACCCAGCCGAAGCCGTGCGCGGACAGGCCCGTAGCAGGGTCCTGGCCGTCCACCAGGACCACGGAGACACCCTGTTCGGCGAGGTTCAGGGCCACGCAGCCGCCGATCGAGCCGGCGCCGACCACCACGGCCCTCATCGCGCCACCTCGCCGTTCTTGCCGAGGGCGGTCCCGCACAGGTAGCCGCCGACCAGCGCGGGCCCGAGGGTGCCGCCGGAGCCGGGGTAGCCCGGGCCCATCGGCGCCGCCGAGACGTTGCCGCAGGCGTACAGGCCCGGGATCGGGGTGTCGTCGTGCCGCAGCACCCGGCCGCCGGCGTCGGTGACCACGCCGCCCTTGGTTCCGAGCATGCCGGGCTCGACCCGGACGGCGTAGAACGGCGCCTGCTCCAGCGGGGCCAGGCAGGGGTTCGGGCCGTGCCGCTCGTCCCCGTAGTAGCGGTCGTGACTGGTGGTGCCGCGCCCGAACTCGGGATCCTCGCCGCGGGCCGCGTGCAGGTTGAAGGCCGCGAGGGTGGCGGTCAGCCCCTCCTCGTCGACGCCCAGGCGCCGGGCCAGCTCGGCGGGCGAGTCCCCGCGCTCGTACCAGTCCGGTACGGGGTCCGAGGGCTGCACGGAGGTGATCGGGTAGCGCCGGCGGAACGCCTCGTCGAAGACCAGCCAGGCGGGGGCGTTCGGGTACTCGTGCCGGGTGGGGTCGAAGGTCAGGAAGGCCTTGGTGACGTCGTTGTAGTTGACGGCCTCGTTGACGAACCGGCGGCCCCGCCGGTTCACGATGACCGACCCGGGCAGGCAGCGCTCGCCCACCAGGTGCCGGGTGAGCTGCGAGCCGTCGTACTCGGCGCCGGGCGCGCTCACCGTGGGGACCCACCAGGCCTGCGACATGCCGTCCACCGCGGCCCCGGCCTCCAGGGCCATCAGCAGCCCGTCGCCGTGATTCCACGGCGGGCTGACCGGGCGGGTGCCGGCCACGCCGAGGTGTGCCCGCTTGAGCCGCTCGTCCCACTCGAAGCCGCCGCTGGCCAGGACCACGCCGGCGCTCGCCCGGTACTCGACCGGGCCTTGGGGGGTCTGCGCCCGGACCCCCGCCACCCTGCCGTCCTCGATCAGCAGTCCGCGGACCCGTACGCCGGTCTCGAAGGCCACCCCGCGCTCGTCGCAGGCCGCGACGAGGCCCGCCACCAGCGCGGCGCCGACGGTCAGCACGCCCTCGGCCTTGCGGCGGGCGACGAGCTCGTGGTCGTAGAGCTCCGGGGAGTGCCAGCGGTGGCGTTCGTCGTAGGTGACGGCGTCGAAATGGCTGCCGCGCCGGATCCGCTCCACCAGGCCCGGCCGGTCGGCGGTCGGGAAGGGGACGTTGTCCAGGGTGCGGCCCACGTCGCGGGCGCCCGGCCAGTCCGAGTGGTAGTCGGGCCGGTCGATGGGGAAGAACCGCACCGGAGTCTCGGCGTGCAGGTAGTCGACCACCTCCGGGGCGGTCTCGACGTACTGCTCCAGGCGCCACGGCTCGACGGCGCCCTCGGTGACGAGCTCCAGGTAGCGCAGGGCGTCCTCGGGAGAGTCGGGCATGCCGTGCTCGCGCATCACGGAGCTGTTCGGAACCCAGACCATGCCGCCCGATACGGCGGTCGTACCGCCCAGCACCGGCGTGCGCTCAAGGACGAGCACCCGCCGTCCGCCGTCCGCGGCCCTGCACGCCGCGAGCAGTCCGGCGCCGCCGGAGCCGATCACAATGGTGTCGATTTCGTGGTCTCGCACGGAAGCCAATTCCCTCGAATTCCCGGTGGTGGAGGAGCAGATGACGGTGAACGGAAAGCCGCCCGGCGGCGCGGACCCGGCGCTATGACGGACGCCGGGGCCGCGCCGCGGGACGACGGGCTCAGAGCAGCCGGCCGGGCTTGTAGCCCACGCCGTCCGGGTAGCGGCCCGCGACCGCGTCGATCCTCGCCACGAGCGCCGCGACCTGCTCGGCCGCCGCCCCCGTGAACCCGATGCGGTCGGCCAGCAGTTCGTCGAGCTCCGCACGGTCCAGGGGGAAGCGCTCGTCCGCCGCGAGACGGTCCAGCAGGCGGTTGTCGGCGCCGTCGGAACGCATGTCGAGGGCCGAGCCGACCGCGTGCTCCTTGATGACCTCGTGGGCGGCCTCCCGGCCCACGCCCCGGCGCACGGCCGCCATCAGCATCTTCGTCGTCGCCAGGAAGGGCAGGTACCGCTCCAGCTCCGCCTCGATCATCGACGGGAAGACCTCGAACTCGTCCAGCACCGTCAGCAGGGTCTCCAGCATCCCGTCCAGGGCGAAGAACGCGTCGGGCAGCGCGACCCGGCGCACCACCGAGCAGGACACGTCGCCCTCGTTCCACTGGTCGCCCGACAGCTCGGCGGCCATCGACGCGAAACCGCGCAGGACGATCATCAGCCCGTTGATCCGCTCGCACGAACGGGAGTTCATCTTGTGCGGCATGGCCGAGGACCCGACCTGGCCCTCCGCGAAGCCCTCGGTGACCAGCTCGTCGCCGGCCATCAGCCGGATCGAGCGGGCCAGCGAGGAGGGGCCGGCAGCCAGCTGCACCAGCAGGCTCAGCACCTCGTAGTCCAGCGAGCGCGGGTAGACCTGACCCACGCTGGTGAAGCGGTGGGCGAAGCCGAGGTGCGCCGCGATGCGGTCCTCCAGCTCCGCCAGCCGGCCGCGGTCACCGCCGAGCAGGTCGAGCATGTCCTGCGCGGTGCCGACCGGGCCCTTGATGCCCCGCATCGGGTAGCGGCCGATCAGCTCGTCCAGCCGCCCGAAGGCCACCAGCACCTCTTCCGCCACGGTGGCGAAGCGCTTGCCCAGCGTCGTGGTCTGCGCCGCCACATTGTGCGAACGGGCCGCCATGACCTGGTCCGAGTGCTGCGCGGCCAGCCGGCCGAGCCGCGTGAGCACGGCGACGGCCCGGTCCCGCACCAGCACGAGGCTGTCGCGGATCTGGAGCTGCTCGACGTTCTCGGTCAGATCGCGCGAGGTCATGCCCTTGTGGATGTGCTCGTGGCCCGCGAGGGCGTTGAACTCCTCGATCCGGGCCTTCACGTCGTGGCGGGTGACCTGCTCCCGCTCGGCGATGGAGTCCAGGTCGATCTCGTCGACGACCCGCTCGTAGTCGGCTATCGCCTGCGCGGGCACGTCGATGCCCAGCTCCCGCTGCGCGGTGAGCACCGCCAGCCACAGCCGGCGCTCCAGCACGATCTTGTGCTCGTGCGACCAGAGTTCGACCAGTTCCTGCGAGGCGTAGCGGGCCGCCAGTACATCCGGGATGTTCGCGTTCATCGCACTGCTTTCCGAGTCGGATCGATGTCAGTGGTGCTGATTCCGTCGTTGTTCGCCTTGGTGAACCAGAAGTCCCTGATCAGACCGCGGCGACGCAGCTCCTCGGCCCATACGGAGGCCGCCTCCGGCCGCTGCGTGAAGGCGAAGCAGGCCGGGCCGGTCACGCTGAGCGCGATCGCGTCGACCGAGGGCTCCGCGCGCCCCGCCTCCAGCACGCTCGTCACCGCCTCGCCCTGGAACGCGATCTGCGCCTGCTTGAAGTGGCCGGTGAAGGTGATCTCGTCGACCGCCGCGCAGAAGGCTTCGTAGTCCTGCTCCAGGACCGCCGGGGCGAGCCCCATGAAGACCAGGTGCGAGGTGCGCCAGGACTCCTGCGGGGGGATCGGGGTGACCTTCTGGAACCAGTCCAGTTCCTCTTGGCCGCCCAGGTGGCGGCCGTTGGTGAGCAGGACGAGGACCGGCCAGTCGGGGAAGTCGAGCCTCACCACGGGCTTCGGCGGCGCGACCTCGCGGGCGAACCGGCTCGGGCGCAGGAAGTCCTGCGGCGCCCGGGCGAACTCCGGCGGGTTGCGGTGCCCGCCGTCCACGAGGAAACCGCCGTACTCGGCGAGGCCGGTGCTCGCCCCCGAGGTCCGGCCACGGCCGAGGATCTGCGCGAGCTCCCGCAGATCGGTCTTCTGCCCGCACAGCCGCCCGTACGCGTGCCCGATGGCGAGCAGCGTGTTGGTCTTCGAACCGAACCCGCTGTGCTGGGGCAGCGGTTCGGTGACGTCCACGCGGGCCGCGGGGCCGTCCCAGAGCCCGCGCAGGGTCTCGACGGCCGCGGTCACCTCCCGGGTGGTCTCCTCGGCCGTGCCGCTCACCACGGTGGTCCCGTCGGCGGCGGCCCGCACCTCGGCCGTCAGTCCGGGGCGGTCCACGGCCATGGCGGCGATGCCGTTGCGGCGCATCGAGGTGCCGTCCAGGCTGATGAGGGTGAAGCTCAGGCGGGCCGGGGCGGACACCCGCACGCCGCCGCGCGCCGTCACAGCCCGGTCCGCTCGCCGAGGGTGGCCCCGGTGGCCGCCACGAAGTCCCGTACCGCGGCCGACAGCCGCTCGCGCGCGGCGTCGGACGGAGCGGTCCACAGCACGGTCAGCGCCGCGTACACCTCGCTGGTCGCGGCCACCGCGGCGGATCCCAGCGGCGCCGGCGGCGCCCACCGGTCGCGCGGCAGCCCCGCGCGGATGTTCTGCTGGACGAGCTCGCGCAGACCCGGGTGGAGGTGGCGCAGGAGCTCCTTACAGACCGGTACGCCGTCGTGGTAGAAGCGGTTCTCGTCCGGGGTGCCGGCGTGGTCGATGACCATCAGCTCGCCGTCGGCGTCGAACCCGTACTCGGCCTTGCCGTCGACGAGTTCCATGCCGACCGACTCGCAGTGCGCCGTGAGGACCGGGGCCAGCGCCTGCGTCAGCTTCTCGATCCGGGCGATGTCCTCCAGGCCGACGCGGCCGACGGCCGCGGCCTCCTCGCGGGTGACGAAGCGGTCGGTCTCCTCGAACTTCGTGGTGAACTCGACCATCACCTCCGCCAGCCACGGGGAACCGGGCTCGCGGCGGCCCGGCACCAGCGCCGGGTCCAGGCGCCCGGCCGCGACCCGCCGGTGCACCGAGGACTCCCGGGGCAGCGCGCCCCGGTAGACGACCTGGAGCGGGATCATGCCGCCCGGCCCCGTCCTCGCCCGGCGGCCCTCGAAGTCGATGTCGAGGAGCTTGATGCGGATGGCGTTGTCGGAGACCTGCTCGACGAAGTGCGTGCTGATCCCGGCATCGGCCATCAGCCCGAACGACCGGACCGCCATGGCGCAGGAGGCCTTGCCCTTGCCCGGTATCTCGTCGGGCATGACGCCGAAATCGAAGACGGAGTATCGATCCGTGAACGTCAGGATCCCATCACCGGGCCGGCCGTCCGCGGGCGGTGTCAGTGTGTACAGATCCTTCGTGGACCAGCGCTTCATCGACTCTTCTCTCTGGATTGCGCCCCACAAGCGGCACGGTGGCTCCCAGAGTTGAAGACGATCTCGGCCCTCGGGATGTGACAACTCCGTCCGCCGCGCCCCGCCGTCACTCCGGCGCGGGCTCGAACCCGAAGGCCCTGCCGTACAGCTCCAGCTCGGTGCGCAGGGTCCGCCGCACCGTCTCCGCCTTGCGGAAGCCGTGCCCCTCGCCCTCGAAGGCCTCGTACGTGTAGGCCACGTCGGAGTCCTTCAGCCGCGCCAGCAGCAGCTCGGCCTGGCTCGGCGGGCAGATCGCGTCCTGCGTGCCCTGGAACAGTGCGAACGGGGCCCGGATGCGGGCGGCGCCGTGCAGCGGGGAGCGCCGCTCGTACAGTTCGCGGCTCTCGGGCCACGGGCCGATCAGCGTCTGGGCGTACCGGGACTCGAAGTCGTGGGTCGTGCGCTGCCAGGTGTCCGCGTCCAGCACCGGGAAGTGGATCGCGGCGGCCCGGTACAGCCCGGGCTCGGCGATGAGCGAGGCCGCGGCGGTCCAGCCGCCCGCGCTCGCCCCGCGGATCGCGATCCGCAGCGGGTCGGCGAGCCCTTCGGCCGCCAGCCCGCGGGCCGCCGTCGCGCAGTCGCGTACGTCGACCACGCCCCAGCCGCCGCGCAGCCGCTCCCGGTACGCCCTGCCGTAGCCGGTGGAGCCGCCGTACTGGACGTCCAGGACGCCGATGCCGCGGCTGGTGAAGTACGCGATGTGCGGGTGCGGGGTCATGTGGGTGCGGTTGGTGGGACCGCCGTGCGCCAGCACCACGTACGGGGGCAGCTCTCCCTCGGGGGCGCGGTACGCCGGGTGGTGCGGCGGGTAGACGTGCGCGTGCACCTCCTCGCCGCCGGGGCCCCGGTAGGTCCGCCGGAAGGGGGCGGGCGCGAGCTCGTGGTGCTCGTGGGCGGGTGCGCGCAGGGTCTCGATGCTGCCGTCGGCCGGGTCCACCAGCACCACGGTGGGCCGGTGCCCGGGACCGGCCGCCACGGCGGCGATCCGGCGGCCGTCGGTGGCGGGCGAAGTCCACTCCGTGTAGGGGCACTCGGCGCGCGGCCCGTCGGTGCCGGGCCCGTCGGTGCCGAGGGCGGTGAGTTCGCCGCCCGGGCCGAGGAGCCCGAGCCGGCGGCTTCCGGCGCCGTGGGTGACCGCGGTGCTCCCGTCGCGCAGGGGCAGGAACCAGCGGGTGCCGATCCGCCACAGCGCCTCGCCGAACTCCTCCTCCCGGGGGCAGAGGTTCTCGGCGTCCCCGCCGGCGGTGACCTCGTGGAGGTTCCACCAGCCGTCCGGGTCGGTGACCGCCAGCAGCCGGCCCGAGCCGTCGGTGGCCCACTCCGCCTGGGCGACCGCCTGCCCGGTGCCTCCGGCGGCCCGCACCGGCGGGCCGAGCAGGCCCTCCGGCGAGATCTCCGCGACCATGAGCTCGGAGCTGTCCCAGGGCATGTCGGGGTGGTTCCAGCCGAGCCAGGCGACGCGACGGCCGCCCGGCTCGATCCGCGGGCCGGTCATGAAGGCGTGGCTCGCCGCCAGCACCCGTACGCAGCCGGGGTCCTCGGCGGCGCTGCCGTCGAGCGGCAGGGCCACCAGCTCGCGGAGGCCGCCCCGGACCTCGCGCAGGCACCAGACCTCCGCGGCGAAGGCGGCGAAGTCCCCGTAGCGGTACGCCCCTTCCGGATCGGCCGGCGGGCTCAGCGGCTCGGGGCGGGTGCCCGGCCACCACCGGTACACGCGCTGGTCGGCCCAGTGGGTGAAGACGATGCCGTCGCCGAGGTGGCCGGACAGCGGGAGCCAGGGCCGGGCCCCGTACTCATTGAGGCGGCTGCGCACGTCCCAGCCCGGCGGCAGCACCTCCTGGGGGGAGCCGTCCGGGCCCCGCCGCATCAGGGCGCCCCGTCCGCCGTCGTGGGCCAGGGGCTCGGTCCACCAGACCTCGCCACCCACGAAGTCCAGCCACTCCGGCAGGGTCGCACCGCGGGCCACGTCGCGGGCGCCGAGCGCCGAGCGCCAGCTCCCGTACGGCTCCTGTAACGGATCGTCGTGCAGCATGCCTTCACCCCTGGATGTGTTTCGGTGTGTTGCGGTGCGCGGACTCAGTCGAGCAGCAGGGCGACGAGCGCGGCGACCGCGTCCTCGTCGTTGGACGGCAGGACGAGGTCCGCGGCGAGCCGCACCTGCGCGGGCGCGTTCGCCGGTGCGGCCCCGAGGCCGGCCAGTCGCAGCATCGTCAGGTCGTTGAGGCCGTCTCCCACGGCCACCGCGGCCGGCGGTTCCAGCGCCAGCTCCGCGCAGATCCACTTGAGCGCCTCGGATTTTCCGGTGCCGGGCGGGACGAGCTCGACGAACGCCCCTCCCGAGGCGGTGGCCACCGCCGCGGCGCCGACCACGCGCTGGACCCGCTCCACGACTGCCGCGTCACAGACCGTGCCCGTGTGCACGAGCACCTTCGGCACGGGCTGCTCCAGGAGCAGCCCGGTCGCCTGCGCGTCACGGCGCTCGACGTGGTTCCAGTGCCGCGAGGCCTCCTGCGGGAAGGGGTCGATCGTCACGGTGCGGTCCAGGAGGTCCAGCGCGCAGGACCAGCCGGCGGCGGCCCCCTCCACGGCCGCCACGAGCCGCCGTGCCTCCTCGGGCCCGAACCCGACCAGCCGCCGCGGGGCGGCGGCTCCCGGACCGTGGATCACCGCCCCGTTGCTGTACGCCCAGTACGCCGACCCGGGCACCCGGGAGGACACCGCCCGCGCCACGTCGCGGCGCGGCCGGGCCGTGATGACGGCGAGGGCGAGGCCCGCGTCCCGTGCCCGCAGCAGTGCGGCGGACACGGCGTCCGTGACCCGGCCGCCCGAGTCGAGCAGCGTTCCGTCGAGGTCACAGGCGAGGAGCCGGTGGCGGCCGCGGCCCGTCACCGCGCTCACCCTGCCGCCGGGGCGGCCTCGGCGGGCTTGCGGCTCTCGGGGAGCCGGTGGCACAGGGCCAGGAACCCGGTGCCCAGCAGGCAGCACACCGCGGTCGCCGCGGCGGCCGGGCCGGGGCTGTAGACCTCCAGCACCAGGCCCGCGAGGGCCGAGCCGAGGGCGGTGCCCGTGGTGAGCAGCGTGATCAGCCAGGCGAAGGCCTCGGTGACCGTGCCCTCCGGGGCCAGCGCGTCGACCAGCGTGAAGGACACCACCAGCAGCGGGGACAGGAACAGGCCGGTCGACAGGCAGACGAGGGCCATCACCCCCGCCGGGGCCATGGTGGCGACGAGCAGGTACGTCACCGTGAGCCCGCCGCCGTAGAGCACGGCCTGCGCCGTCGGGGCCATCGGCCACTCGCGCCGGCCGTAGGCCACCGCGCCGATGAGCGCCCCGACGGCCGACAGCGCGAGGAGCGTGCCGGCCCCGCCCGCGACGTGCTCGCGCTCGGCGTAGGCCACGGCCACGATGTTCAGCCCGCCGATGGCCGCGCCGGCCCCGGCCAGGCCGAGGAAGAGCATGACCAGGGCGCGGCTGCGCAGGGGGCCGAGCCAGTCGCGGGTGCCGGGCTGTCCGCGCCACTCCCGGGAGGGGCGCGAGCTCGCCATGATCAGGGTGCCGACCAGACACAGGGCCGCGGACAGCAGCACCGCGGCTTGCGGGCTGCCGAGCGCCACCGCTGCCGAGACGATCAACGGTCCGCCGATGAAGACGAGTTCCTGCGCGGCGGCGTCCATGGAGAAGGCCCGTTGGAGGTTCTCCTGGCCGACCAGGCGCGGCCACAGGGTACGCAGGCACGGCTCCAGCGGCGGTGTAGCCGCCCCGGCCAGCACCGCGCCGGCCAGGACCACCGCCCGGTTCGAGGGCCCGAGTGCGATCAGCACGGTGCCGCAGCTGGACAGCACGGCGGAGGTGACCAAGACGTCTCTCTGGCCCCAGCGGTCCACCATGCGCCCGAGCACGGGCCCCCCGACCGCCCCCGCCACGGCGAGCACCGCGGTCGCGAGCCCGACGAAGCGGAAGTCCGCGTCGTGCGCGCGCAGGGTGAGCGTCATGGCGAGGGCGGTCATCGCGGTCGGCAGCCGTCCGATCAGCGAGCCGCCCAAGGCGTGCGGAACGGACGGTCTGCGCAGCAGTGCCACATAGCTCAAGTTGTCATCTCCTGATCAACGAAGCGCAGAACCAGGCCCGTTACGCCGACCTCGTTCAGGCGCAGTTCGACGTGCGCGAGGCCCGAGCGCCTGCGCGCGACCTGCTCGTGGCTGAGCGGGATCCACAGCCATCCGCTGTCCAGCCAGGCCAGTCCCACCGTCTCCTCGCCGCTGGCCGGCGGGATGGCGGGCAGGACGTGGTCGGGGATGTCCGGCACGTTGACCGCGCAGACACCGCCGTCGGAGGTGAAGCTCACCGCCGCGACCGCCTGGAAGTCGACGGAGTTGTCTTCCGACGATCCGCATCCACAGGATCCGGACCGCACGGGCACGGAGGCCAGTTCGGCCTCCAGCACACCGGTGACCGCGTTCCACTCGGTGACGAAGCTTTGCGGCGCCATCAGAACGCTCCCATCAGGTAGCAGATGAACTTCTGACTCACACGTGCTGGAGCCGGTCGAAGCCGACCGCCGGCGGGGTTCCCAGCCGCGCCGGCCGTAGTTCGACCTCTCCGAGGACGGTGTCGGCGGGGGCGGCGACCACCCACGACACCACTGACGCCACCGATTCGACGCTCATCTTGTGTTCGGAGAAGTCGTCGTCGAAATTGCGGATGGCACCGGGGTTGAGCAGGGTCGTGCGGACGCCGTTGGGCCGCTCCTCCATCAGCAGCACCTCGGCGACGGACCGCAGGGCCGCCTTGGTCGCGCAGTACGCCAGCCCGCCCTCGAAGGGGCGCTCGCCCGCGTGCGAGCCCATCAGCACGATGTGCCCGCCGGCGGCCCGCAGGGCGGGCAGGGCCGCCTGGATGATGCGTATGTTGGAGGTCAGGTTGACGGCCACCGCGGCGTCCCAGTCCGCCGGGCTGAGCTCCTCGACCCTGCCGAGGCTGCGCGTGACCGCGTTCAGCACCAGCAGATCCAGCTCCGGTACGCCGTCCAGGACCGCCCGCGCCGCTTCGTACGCGGCCTGCCCGTCGGTGAGGTCGGCGCTGACGGGGTCGGTGTGGTCGTCACAGGAGCGCCGGTTCAGGCAGCGGACGCGGAAGCCGTCCTCGGTGAGGCGGCCGCGGATGGCCCGGCCCGTGCCCCGGTTGGATCCCGTCACGAGCGCCTGTCGCTCACGCACGGGTGATGATCCCCATGAGCTCGGTCCACCGCTTGATGATCTCGTCACCCGAGGCGCCCTGGCGGAAGAGGTCCTTGTCGTAGCACTCGCCGTCCGCGGACCGCAGCCGCATGCAGTCGGGCGAGATCTCCGAGTTGATCACCACTCCGCGCTCCTTGTCGGGCGCGATGATCAGGCAGAAGTCCCAGAGGTCCAGGGGTTCCAGGAGCCTGCGCAGCACGGCGTTGCAGTGCTGCGCCGCCTCGTGGAACGCGTCGACGTCCAGGCCCAGCATCCGGAGGTAGTCCTCGCCGATCGGCTGGTCCTCGGGGTCGGTCCGGTAGTCGAACTTGACCACGGGCCGGTCCAGCAGCTGCCCCTCGGTGAACAGTCCGGGGTACTTGCGCATCGTCGAGCCCGTCGCGCGGTTCTTGACGATGACCTCGAACGGCGAGGAGGGCCGGTAATCGGCCAGGTAGGACAGGGGGCCGGTCCGCTCGCGGAAGACCGTGTGCACGCCCTCGTCGGCCAGCTTGCCGGACACGTGCTCGTAGAAATCGAGGCGCAGTTCGGCCGTTCCGTCGATCAGTTCGTCACGGTTGAAGGTGTGGCTGCGCAGGGAGGGGATCAGCTCGACCAGGCAGGTGTCGGAATCGACCAGCCAGACCTTCTTGCTGCGTCCTTCGATATCGGGCTGCCGGGTCATCACATGGGAATGCACGCCTCAAGTCCATTCTGGTCCGCGACGCGAACCGGTGAGAAGGAAAGGGAAGGTGCCCGTCGGGGCAACCATGCAGAAACGTTTCTTTGGTGGCCGGAATCCGGCATGGATCCGACCGGGGTCGGCCGGGATCCGGCCCCTCGGGCAAGGGGCGACTACACCGCGTCGGCGGCCAGCGCCCCGGGGGCCTGCGCCTTGGCGGACACCAGCTTGCGCCGGCCCGAGAACAGCAGCAGCACCGTGACCGAGACGCCCAGGGCGCCGCACGCCGCGCCCCAGTGCTCGCTGGAGTGCTGGAGGACTCCGCCGGTGATCGCGGAGCCCAGGGAGGTGCCCGTGGCGAACAGCGTGATCAGCCAGGCGAACGCCTCGGTGACCGTGCCCTCCGGGGCCAGTTCGCCCACGAGCATGAAGGTGGTGGCGAGCAGAGGGGCCAGGAACAGCCCCGTCAGGACCATCAGCGGCCCCATCAGTGCCGGCGGCGGCAGCAGGATCAGCAGGGTGTACCCGCTCAGCAGCCCCAGGGCCAGCGACAGCGCCCGCCGCGGGAGCGGAGCCGCCCACTTGCGTGCCCCGTAGAGCAGTACGCCGACCAGCGACCCTCCCGCGTGCAGGGCCAGCAGGCCGGGCGCCCCGCCCGGGAACCCCTTCCGCTCCGCGTAGTGCACGACCAGGATGTTGAGGGTGCCGATGGCGAAGCCGACACCGGCCAGGCACACCAGCAGGACGACCAGGCCCCGTTCACGCAGGGGCCCGAGCCAGTCCGTCGACCGGGCCTCGGTCCGCCAGCGCCGCGAGGGACCGGCGCTCGCGACCACCAGCACGCCCACGATGCCCAGTGCGGCCTGGGCCCAGAGCACCGCGGTGGGCGAGACCAACGCCACCGTGCCCGCCACCACGAGGGGCCCGGCCACGAAGACCAGTTCCTGTGCGCTGGAGTCCAGCGCGTACGCGGACTCCAGCTCCCGCGACGGCACCAGGTCCGGCCACAGCGCGCGAAGGCAGGGCTCCAGCGGGGGCGTTGCCGCGCCCGCCAGCGCAGCGCCCACCAGCACCAGCGCATGCCGCTCCGGCGCGATGGCGATGGTGACGAACCCGGCCGCCGCCAGGACGGCGGTCACGAGCAGGATCAGTGTCTGGCCCCGCCTGTCCACCGCGCGCCCCACGAGCGGCGCGCCGATCGCTGCCGAGATCGCGAAGGTTCCCGCCGTCACGCCGATGAAGCCGTACGAGGCGCCCGCGTCGCGCAAAGCCAGCGGTACCGCGAGCGCGGCCATGGCCGAGGGGAGCCGGCCCACCCAGCTCCCGGTGAGGAGCCGGAACACCGAGGGAAGCCGGAGGATGTGTAAGTAGGCCATGCGTGGTGGTCCCCATCTCGATGGGCGGAGTTGGATGTCAGTCGCCGGGCGGCCTCATCGAAGAGCACCGCAAAGCGAGTGGTCAGGCACCCGGCGCCGTCCCGCCGTGCACGAAACTAAGATCACCCAGTAAGGGTTCTTCCGACCCGAGACCCCTGTCAAGGGCAGACTTGAGACAGGCTCGAGCCATTGGCCGGAAGTGCATGCCCCCCACATCCGTCCTGCGCGGCGCGGAAGTTGGGCGCGGGCACGGCGCCGACCCCTTGCCACGCGGGTCCCCTGCCTGGAAACTGACGGATCGTCAGGTCAGTGCGAGGAAAGGAACCGGGGATGCAGACCATCTGGCTCGGCGGGCCCGAATGGGCCGCCGTTCTGCGGATCGGGCTCGGGCTGTGGTGGCTGGAGAGCTGGCGGCACAAGGACAAGAAGGAATGGTTCGGCGGCGGCGGCATCCGCTGGGCCGCCGGGGTCGCGGCCGAGCACCGATGGGCCTTCGTCACGCGCGGCTTCGACCTGGTGGTGAAGCCCCACCCGCGCTTCATGGCCTACCTCGTCGCCTACGCGGAACTGGCCCTCGGGCTCGGCCTCGTCTTCGGATTCCTGACACCGATAGCCCTGGTGGCGGGCCTGGTCCTGAACCTCGTCTACCTCGTGCTCATGATCCACGACTGGGGCGAGCAGGGGCAGAACCTGATGATGGCGCTGATCTCGGCCGTCGCCTTCTTCGCCATGGGCTGGCAGGTCTGGTCGCTGGACAACGCCATCGGCCTCTTCTGACGCCCTCAGCCCAGCGGGTTCGCCGCGATCCGGGCGGCCGCGCCGCCGGCGACGTACGCGGCCGCCGCGCAAGCGGGCTTGCGTACGGCCTGGTCCTCCACCAGCGCGAGGAAGGACGCGCCGAAGTCACCCCGCGGATGCGCCGCGAGGAGGTCGGCGGTGAACGCCGGGTCGAAGTCCGCGACCCGCAGCCCCGAGACGTCCGCGCTCGTGCCGACCTGGAGCAGATGGCTCTCCACGTCCTCGGCCGCCGTCACGTCGTCGCGCATGTGCAGCACGATGACCTCCTCCGCGCGCGCCCGCCGCTCCACCGGCCAGCCCAGCCCCGCCGTCAGGACGCGCGCGACGTGACCGCCCGCCTCCTCGAAGGGCAGGGTGTGGCTGTCGAAGGGCGCGGTCAGGCCGAGGTCGTGCAAGAGGGCGCTGACATAGAAGAGTTCCGCGTCGTACGCCAGCCCGTGCTGCTCCGCGTACCGCACGCCGAAGGCGTAGGAGCGCACGGAGTGGCCGAGCAGCACCGCGTCCGCGTACTCGGTGGCGATGTCCAGGGCGGCGCGCCCCGCCGGGGTGTCGAGAGTCCAAGTCATGAGGCGTCAGCGTAGGGGGCGCCAGGTGAAGTCCACCTCGGAGGGGCCCTGTTCCCCCGGCCACGCGAGCAGCCGGGCCGGCGCCGGCGGGGTCTCCGCGAGGACGGTGCCGCGCGAGACGACGTACCGCGGGCGCACCTGGCGGCGGATCGCCTCCTCGGGGCTCGGCGCCGGCAGCAGCACGAAGGAGGCCGGGGCGCCCTCCGTGATCCCGTACTCCGCGCCCGACAGGCCGAGTACGCGCGCCGCGCGGTCCGTCACCATCGAGAACGCCGCCGGGATCTCGTCCGCGCCCGTGAGCTGGGCGGCGTAGACGCCGACCAGGGCGGTCTGCAGCGGATTGCCGGTGCCGAGCGCGTTCCACGGGTCCATCACGTCGTCGTGCCCGAAGGCCACATTGACCCCCGCGGCCAGCATCTCCTTGACCTGGGTCAGGCCCCGCCGCTTGGGGTAGGCGTCGAAGCGGCCCTGGAGGTTCAGGTTGGCGAAGGGGTTGGAGACCAGGTTGATCCCGGAGCGCGCCAGCAGCCGCTGGAGTTTGAAGCTGTACGCGCCGCCGTAGGAGCCCATCGCCGTCGTGTGCGAGGCCGTCGCCCGCTCGCGCAGGCCCGAGCGCAGGGCGAGGGTCGCCAGCACCTCCACGAACCGGGACTGCTCGTCGTCGATCTCGTCGCAGTGGGCGTCCACCCGCAGCCCGTACTCCTCGGCCAGCGCGAAGGCCGTGCCCAGCGAGGCCACCCCGTCCTCGCGCGTGTCCTCGAAGTGCGGGATCGCGCCGACGACGTCGGCCCCGCGGACGATCGCCTCGCGCAGCAGCGCCTCGCCGTCCGGGAAGGAGACGATGCCCTCCTGCGGGAAGGCCACGATCTGCAGGGTCATGACGTCCCGCACCCGGTCGCGGACCTCCAGCAGCGCGTCGAGCGCCGTCAGCGCCGGATCGGTGACGTCGCAGTGGGTGCGCACGTGCAGCACGCCCTGGGCCGCCTGCCAGCGCAGCACCTCGGTGGCCCGCGCGATCACGTCCTCGCGGGTCAGGGTCCGCTTGCGCTCGCTCCAGCAGGCGATGCCCTCCCAGAGGGTGCCGGAGACGTTCGGCCGCGGTTCGCCCGCGGTCAGGGCGGTGTCGAGGTGGATGTGCGGCTCGACGAAGGGGGCGCTGAGCAGCGCGCCGTGGGCTTCGATCAGCACGCCCGTCGCCGGCGGTTCCTTCTGGTCGTCGTACGGGACCACGCGCGCGATCCGCCCGTCCGGCGCGACCTCGACGTCATGGAGGCCCCGGCTTCCGGGGCCGTCTTGGGTGTGCAGCAGCCGGGCGCCCCGGACGATCATCCGCATGGCGCCACCCTACGCAGCGGGGGCTCAGCCGCGCTTGGACTGCGCCTTCTGCTGCATGCCCCGCGTCTTCGCGGCGTTCGAGTGCACGTCCCTGACCGCGGCCTTGGCACGTGCCTCGGCCGCCGTGTTCTTGGCCATCGCACGCTCGGAATCCTGGTGGCCGTGCTGACCGGTACGAGCCTTCCTGGCCATGATCACTCCTCCTCGGAGGTGCCGGAACGATCGGCGTACGCACACCACCATGCACCTGTCCGGACCAGTCGGCATCCCGGGCCATCGGGTTACATAGGGCCTATGACTGACGCACACGCCATGCCCGACTGGGAAAAGCGGTTCAGGGCGCCGCGCGTAGGGCTGCCCGACTGGGCCGAGGACGCGCCGGACCGTTCGCTCTTCGTCTCCAACGCGACCGGGACCTACGAGCTCTACGCCTGGGACCGCGCCACCGGCGCGCAGCGGCAGGCCACCGACCGCCCCAACGGCACCACCGACGGCGCCCTCTCCCCCGACGGCGAGTGGATCTGGTGGTTCTCCGACACCGACGGAGACGAGTTCGGCACCTGGGTGCGCCAGCCCTTCGCGGGCGGCCCCGACGAGCCGGCCACCCCCGGGCTGGAGCCCTCGTACCCGGCCGGGCTCGCCATCGGCCGTGACGGCACGGCGGTCGTCGGCCGCTCCACCGACGAGGACGGGTCCACCATCCACGTCGTACGGACCGACGGCAGCGCGCCCGTCGTCGTCTACCGGCACCCGGAGTCGGCCGGCGTGGGCGACCTGTCGCACGACGGGACCCTGATCGCCGTCGAGCACACCGAGCACGGCGACGCCATGCACTGCTCCCTGCGCGTGCTGACCCTCGACGGCAAGACCGTCGCCGAGCTGGACGACTCCAAGGGCGGCACCGAGGAGCTCGGCCTGGAGGTGCTCGGCTTCGCCCCGGTCGCGGGCGACACCCGGCTCCTGATCGGCCACCAGCGGCGCGGCCGGTGGGAGCCGATGGTGTGGGACGTGGCCACCGGCGCCCAGGAGGAGCTGGCGGTCGAGCTGCCGGGCGATGTCAGCGCCGAGTGGTACCCGGACGGTTCCGCACTGCTGATCGCGCACAGCCACGAGGCCCGCAGCGAGCTGTGGCGCTACGACCTGGCCGCGCGCGGTCTGCTGCGGCTGGACACCCCGCCGGGAACGGTGTCGGGCGCCACGGCGCGGCCCGACGGGTCGGTGGAGTACCAGTGGTCCTCGGCGGCCGAGCCCTCGGCTCTGCGGTCGACCGCGGGCGGGGTCGTACTGGACCCTCCCCCGGCTACCGCCGGGGGGACCCCCGGCTTCAGGGCGCCCGGCTCGGTGCCGGTGGAGGACGTGTGGGTGGAGGGCCCCGGCGGGCGGATCCACGCGCTCGCGCAGCGGCCCGTGGGCCACGGCGACGGCCCCTTCCCGACCGTCTTCGAGGTGCACGGCGGGCCCACCTGGCACGACAGCGACGCCTTCGCGGCGGGCCCGGCGGCCTGGCTGGACCACGGCTTCGCGGTGGTCCGGGTGAACTACCGGGGCTCGACCGGGTACGGGCGCGAGTGGACCGACGCGCTCAAGCACCGGGTCGGCCTGATCGAGCTGGAGGACATCGGGGCGGTCCGCGCATGGGCCGTCGCGAGCGGCCTCGCGGACCCGGCGCGCCTCGTCCTGTCGGGCGGCTCGTGGGGCGGCTACCTGACGCTCCTGGGCATCGGCATGCAGCCCGAGGACTGGGCGGTGGGGCTGGCCGCCGTACCGGTCGCCGACTACGTGACGGCCTACCACGACGAGATGGAGGCCCTGAAGTCCCTGGACCGCACGCTCTTCGGCGGCACGCCGCAGGAGGTCCCGGAGCGCTTCGAGGTGTCCTCGCCGCTGACCTACGTCGACGCGGTCAAGGCCCCCGTGCACATCGCGGCGGGCGTCAACGACCCGCGCTGCCCGATCCGGCAGATCGACAACTACGTGGACCGGCTGGCGGCGCGCGGGGCGGTGCACGAGGTGTACCGCTACGACGCCGGGCACGGCTCGCTGGTCGTGGAGGAGCGGATCAAGCAGGTCCGGATGGAACTGGACTTCGCCCTGAAGCACCTGCCGGCCTGACCCAGCGGAAGGGTTCCCGGTGCACCCCCGTACGGTGGTGGGGTGCACCGGTTTCTCCTGACCCCGCGCTGGTGGGGGATCAACGTCTTCGTCGCGCTCGGCGTTCCCTTCTGCCTGTTCATGGGGACCTGGCAGCTCGGCCGGTTCGAGGACCGCGTCGCCACCCACGAGGAAGTGGCTGCCGCGCGGCCCGCCGACCAGGCGCCCGCGCCGCTCGATGCGCTGCTCCCGGTGGACAAGAAGACCTCCGGACGCCTCGCCTCCGCCTCCGGGGAGTACGCCGAGCAGCTGCTCGTCCCCGACCGGTCGCTCGACGGCAAGGCCGGCTTCTACGTGCTGACCCTGCTCAGGACCGACTCCGGCAAGGCCGTCCCGGTGGTCCGGGGCTGGCTGCCGGGCACCGCGGACGCCGGCCGGGCGCCGGCCGCGCCCACCGGGCACGTCGAGGTGACGGGCGCGCTACAGCCCTCGGAGAACTCCAGCACCAAGGGCGTGCGCGCGGAGGGCGGTCTGCCGGCCGGGCAGCTCGGCGTGATCGGCGCGGCCTCGCTCGTCAACCTCGTGCCCTACGAGCTGTACGACGCCTGGCTGACCGTGCAGAGCCCCGCGGACGGGCTGACCGCGGTGCCCGCGCAGGCACCGCCCAACACCGGGCTCGACCTCAAGGCCTTCCAGAACCTCGGCTACACCGGCGAGTGGTTCGTCTTCGCCGCCTTCGTGCTCTTCATGTGGTTCCGCCTCTACCGCCGCGAGGTGGAAACCCTGCGCGACGCGGAAGCGGGCCTGGCCGCCGCGTAGGCCGAGGCCCCCTACGGCTTCGCCGGGACGTCCACCGGGATCACTCCCGTGCGGTACACCGTGCCCCCGCAGGCGTCGGGGATCGTCGTCTGCGTGGTGGCCGCGCCGGGCAGCGTGGTGCTGGGCGTGTGCGACACCGCCACCCCCGTACCCGCCGGAGCCGGCGGTGGCGTCGCGCCCGTCCCGCCCGTCGACCCGGTGCCCGTACCGCCGCCCGTACCGCCGGCGCCCCCCGGATCCGCGCCCGAGGCCTCCAACGGGGCCCGTGCCACGCCGCCCTGCGGCTGCACACCGCCCGGGTCCGCGGTCGTCGCCGCACAGCCCTGCGCCGGCGGCACGTACGCGAAGCGGACCTCGTACGCCGCGTTCGGCGCGAGCAGCATCAGCGGCGCCTCCTTCGACGGATCGGGCAGCAGCCCGGCCGCCGGATCCCCCGCGGTGTGTTCGACGACGGCCACGCCGGTGCCGCCCTGGCCGGGCGCGGGCCCGCTCGCCGGGGCCGCGGTCACGCTGTCCGGGCCCAGGACCGTACAGCCGCGCGCCGAGACGTTGGTGACCTTGAAACTGCCGTAGACCTTGCCGTCCGCCTCCCGGGGCCGCGCACTGGCCGACACCCCCAGCTGCTCGGCGCTGCAGCCGGGCACGCCCGGGGCCGCCGGCGGGGGCAGCATCCCGGTGCCGGAGCCGACGATGCTCCCGCTCCCGGGGAACACGCCGAGGCCCGAGGAGCCGGCGCTCGGCCCGGCGTCGGGGGCGCCGCTGGGCACCGGCGAGGGCAGGCCCGCGGTGCCGCCGGCCCCGCCGGGATCGCGGCCCGAGCGCTCGGCGGGCCTCGGCTGGGCGCCGGAGCCGTTCTGGTGCGGGTCAAAGGCGCCTGCGCTCTGGCCGCCCTGCTGCTCGCCGTGGCCGGCCATGGCCGGGTGGTCGGGGTGGCCGCCGGGGGCCGCGGTCAGGTGCAGGGCCGTCGGGATCGCGGCCCCGGCCAGCAGCACCGCCGCGGCCGCGCCGACGGCGGCCCGGCGCTTGCGGGTCCGGCGCACGGGGACGGCGTACCGCAGGCGGTCCAGCGCGCCCTCGGAGGGTTCGAGTCCCCCGACGGCTCCGTGCAGCAGGCTCCGCAGTGCCTGCTCCTCGATCGGCTTGTGGTCCTCGTTCATGACTGCGCAGCCTCCATCGCCACCCGCAGCGCGGCAATGCCCCGCGATCCGTACGCCTTCACCGAGCCGAGCGAGATGCCGAGCGTCTCCGCCACTTGGGCCTCCGTCATGTCAGCGAAGTAGCGCAGCACCAGCACCTCGCGCTGGCGCCGCTGGAGTCCACGCATCGACTTGATGAGATCGTCCCGCTCCAGCTGGTCGTACGCGCCCTCCTCCGCGCTCGCCATGTCCGGCATCGGCTTCGGCAGCAGCTTCAGGCCGAGGATGCGGCGGCGCAGGGCGGAGCGCGAGAGGTTGACGACGGTCTGGCGCAGGTACGCCAGGGTCTTGTCCCGGTCGCGGACCCGGTTGCGGGCGGAGTGCACGCGGATGAAGGCCTCCTGGACCACGTCCTCACAGGAGGCGGTGTCGTCGAGGAGCAGCGCGGCGAGCCCGAGGAGCGAGCGGTAGTGGGCCTGGTAGGTCTCGGTGAGGTGGTCGACGGTGGTCCCCGCGGCCACGTCGCTCAGCCCGGCCGGCCCGGTCACATCGACCGCGGGGGCCGCCGAGGCCGCCGAGGCCTTCGCGGGCGCTCCGGTGCCGCTCCGGGTGCCGTCCGCGCTATCGCGGGGCGCGGGCACGCGGCCGCCCCGGATCGGCACGGCGGACGGCGGGGCGGCGGTCGCGGTCGCGGTGGGAGCGGAGGTTGCCGGGCGGGCCGGCGGGCCGGGAACGATCACCGGGAAGCCGTCGGAAAAGCGCGAACCCCGGCGCGACGGATATCCCCCGGTGCGCACCGGTATGACTGCGAAGTCCAGCAATGCCTCTGCCACGCCTGTTGGACACGCGTCCCCCCGTCAGGGTTGTACGCGCGAGGCGGACTCACCCGCGATATCCCCAATGCCCTCATGCGTCAGTGCCGCTCTTCCCGGTTGCCCCGTCTTTCGAGGCGGCAGTCGGGCCATCACCTTGATCAAGGGATCAGTGACGATCCTACAAAGTGAAAGTCGCAAACTCACCCGCGACCAGTTCCGCGATCCGGGTCGCGTTCAGCGCGGCGCCCTGGCGCAGATTGTCGGCGCAGACGAAGAACTCCAGGCCGCGCGGGTCGTCGAGCGAGGCCCGCACCCGCCCCACCCAGGCCGGATCCGTGCCCGCCGCGTCCGAAGGGGTCGGAAACTCCCCCGCCGCCGGATCGTCCACCAGCACCACCCCCGGCGCGGCTTCCAGGACCTCCCGGGCGCGTGCGGCGTCGACCTCCGCCTCGAAGCGGGCCCGCACGGTCAGCGAGTGCCCCGTCAGCACCGGCACCTGTACGCAGGTCACCGCCACCGGGAGCCGGTCGAGCCCCAGGATCCGGCGGGTCTGCGCCCGTACGGCCAGCTCGTGCGAGGACCAGCCGTCCGCGCACAGCTCACCGGACCACGGCACGACGTTCAGCGCGAGCGGCGCCGCGAAGGGGCCGGTGTCCTCGCCGACGGCGCGGCGCACGTCCCCGGGCAGCTCCCCCAGGGAGGTCCCGGCCACGAGCGCCAGCTGGCGGCGCAGCGCCTCGGAGCCGGCCCGGCCGGCGGCGCTCGCGGCCTGGTACGAGGAGACGGCCAGGTCGGCCAGCCCGTACTCGGCGTGCAGCGCGCCCAGCGAGGCGATCATCGCCGCGGTCACGCAGTCCGGCCCGGCGACGATCCCGCGCGGCAGCGTCCGTACGGCGTGCCCGTTCACCTCGGGCACCACCAGCGGCACCTCGGGGTCCTCGCGGAACGCCGACGACCGGTCCACCACGACGGCCCCGCGCGCGGTGACGACGGGCGCCCACCGCGCCGAGACCTCGGCCGGGGTCAGGAAGAGCACGACGTCGCCCGCACCGAGGCCGTCGAAGGCGTCCTCGGTGAGGGCGAGCACCTCGGTCTCGCGGGCCCGGACGGTCAGCGTCCGGCCGGCCGAGCGCGCGGAGGCGATCAGCCGTATGTCGCCCCAGACGTCCGCCCGCTGGGACAGGATCCGGAGCACGACGGAGCCGACAGCTCCGGTCGCCCCGACCACGGCGAGCGCCGGGCCGGAGGACCGGGTCGCGGTCATCGTCCGCTGCCTCCGTAGACGACGGCTTCGTCGCTGTCGGAGTCGAGGCCGAAGGCCGTGTGCACGGCACGGACGGCCTCGTTGACGTCGTCCTGGCGGGTCACGACCGAGATCCGGATCTCCGAGGTGGAGATCAGCTCGATGTTGACGCCCGCGTCGGACATCGCCTGGAAGAAGGCGGCGGTGACGCCCGGATTGGTCTTCATGCCCGCGCCGACCAGGGAGATCTTGCCGATCTGGTCGTCATAGCGCAGGGACTCGAAGCCGATCCGGCCCTTCGCCTTCTCCAGGGCGTCGATGGCCTTGTGGCCCTCGGTCTTGGGGAGGGTGAAGGAGATGTCCGTCAGACCCGTGGAGGCCGCGGACACGTTCTGCACGATCATGTCGATGTTGATCTCGGCGTCGGCGACGGCGCGGAAGATCGCCGCGGCCTCACCCGGCTTGTCCGGGACGCCGACGACCGTGATCTTGGCTTCGGAGACGTCGTGAGCGACTCCGGAGATGATGGCGTGCTCCACCTGCTCGTCCCCTTGCGGATTCTCGTTGCTGACCCAGGTGCCCGGAAGTCCCGAGAAGGACGACCGGACGTGGATCGGGATGTTGTATCGGCGTGCGTACTCGACACAGCGGTGCAGCAGCACCTTGGAACCGGAGGCGGCGAGCTCCAGCATGTCCTCGGAGGAGATCCAGTCGATCTTCTTCGCCTTCTTCACGACGCGGGGGTCCGCGGTGAAGACGCCGTCGACGTCGGTGTAGATCTCGCAGACCTCGGCGTCCAGCGCCGCGGCCAGCGCGACGGCGGTCGTGTCCGAGCCGCCGCGGCCGAGGGTGGTGATGTCCTTGCTGTCCGCGGACACGCCCTGGAAACCGGCGACGATGGCGATGTTGCCGCCGTCCAGCGCGGTGCGGATACGGCCCGGCGTGACATCGATGATGCGCGCTTTGTTGTGGACCGAGTCGGTGATGACGCCCGCCTGGCTACCGGTGAACGACTGGGCCTCGTGGCCCAGGTTTTTGATCGCCATGGCCAGCAGCGCCATGGAGATCCGCTCTCCGGCGGTCAGCAGCATGTCGAATTCGCGCCCGGCAGGCATCGGGGACACCTGCTCGGCGAGATCGATCAGCTCGTCCGTCGTGTCGCCCATCGCGGAAACCACGACGACCACCTGGTGGCCGTTCTTCTTGGCATCCACGATCCGCTTGGCGACGCGCTTGATGCCCTCGGCATCGGCTACGGAGGAGCCTCCGTACTTCTGCACGACAAGGCCCACGTGCGCTCCTCGCTCGGTCCGTCTCATTGCTGGTGCAGTCTAACGAGCGACCGCGATCCGGCCGCTCCATGCCACATCATGAGACGAACAGATCAAAGAACGGGTTCCCTGACCAGGCGATTTCCGGAAATCCGGTCATCGGAACGGCGGAATCTCACGGCCTGCCGAGGCCGCCGAGCTCCTCCGCCATCACCCGTCCGGCCTGCTCCGCGAGCTCCTCCTCGGCCAGGTCCTCGTCCGTGTCGAGGCCGTCGAGCGCCTCCAGCGGCTGGTCCAGGCGTACGTGCGCGACGAGCGACTGCAGGGCGCGCAGGGTCGCCGAGGCCGTCGGACCCCAGTTCGTGAAGTACGAGAACTGCCACCACCACAGCGCCTCGGTGATCCGGTCCGACTGGTAGTGGATGAGGCCGTGGCGCAGGTCGGCCACCACGTCGGCCAGGTCGTCGGAGATCCGGTGCGCGACCGGGGCCTTGCGCGGCTCGTAGGGGTCGAAGACCTCCGAGTAGACGTCGACCGGCTCCAGCATCAGCGCGAACCGCTCGCGCAGGTCGTCCACGTCCGGCTCCGGGCCGAGGTCGGGCTCGTAGCGCTCGTCCGGCAGGACGTCCTGGTACGCACCCAGCCGGCCGCCCGCCAGCAGCAGCTGGGAGACCTCCAGGAGGAGGAAGGGCACCGCGCTGTCCGGGTCCTCGCCCTTGGCCACCTCGGTGACCGCGACGATGAAGGACTCGATCTGGTCGGCGATCTGGACGGCGAAATCGTCCGGATCCTGGCCCAGGGCGTGCAGCGTTGCGTCAGACATCGAGAAGTCGCCTTCCTTCAAAGGCCCGCCCCAGCGTGACCTCGTCCGCGTACTCCAGATCTCCCCCGACGGGGAGCCCGCTGGCCAGGCGGGTGACCTTCAGGCCCATGGGCTTGATCATGCGAGCGAGGTACGTGGCGGTCGCCTCGCCCTCCAGGTTCGGGTCGGTGGCGAGGATCAGCTCGGTCACCTCGCCGTCCGCGAGACGCGCCAGCAGCTCGCGGATGCGCAGGTCGTCCGGTCCGACGCCCTCGATCGGGCTGATCGCGCCGCCCAGGACGTGGTACTTGCCCCGGAACTCGCGCGTCCGCTCGATCGCGACGACGTCCTTCGACTCCTCCACCACGCAGATGACCGTGGTGTCGCGGCGCGGGTCACGGCAGATGCCGCACCGCTCCTCCTGCGCCACGTTCCCGCACACCGCACAGAACCGGACCTTGTCCTTGACCTCCAGCAGCGTGTGCGCGAGGCGGCGGACATCGGTGGGCTCGGCCTGCAGGATGTGGAAGGCGATCCGCTGCGCGCTCTTGGGCCCGACGCCGGGCAGCCTGCCCAGTTCGTCGATGAGGTCCTGGACCACGCCTTCGTACAACGGACTGCCTTCTTTCGTTACGTGTGCGGTCGGGTGCGGTCGGGTGCGGGAGAGGGGTCTAGAAGGGGAGGCCGGGGATGCCGCTGCCGCCGCCCAGACCCTGGGCGAGGGGGCCCAGCTTCTGCTGCTGGAGCGCCTGGGCGTTCTCGTTGGCCGCCTGGACCGCCGCCACCACCAGGTCGGCGAGGGTCTCGGTGTCCTCCGGGTCCACGGCCTTCGGGTCGATCACCAGGGCGCGCAGCTCACCGGAGCCGGTGACGGTCGCCTTGACCAGGCCGCCGCCCGCCTGACCCTCGACCTCGGTCATGGCCAGCTCTTCCTGGGCCACGGCGAGGTCCTGCTGCATCTTCTGGGCCTGCTGGAGCAGCTGCTGCATGTTGGGCTGGCCACCACCGGGAATCACAGGTCACTCACTCCGTAGGATCGGTCCAAGCCTGGTACAGCTCGGTCAATCCGAGCCTACGTGCTCCCCGCGCGCCGCGCCCTACGCCGTGAGGACCAACTCTTTCGAGTGAGAGATGAGGCGTGCGCGTACCTGATGGAGACCTCCTTGCAGGCGGAAATCCCGGGATTCGTCGCCCATCGATCGGCTTTCGAAGGTAGGAAGAGCATGCGCACCATTGCGCACACGCGCACCACCACACGTCAGCGCAGGCAGAGGGAGTGCCGGGTGAGTCAGCCGGACATGCAGCCCGAGGGGCCACCCCGGGATCCCGCAGAGGACGGCGACCTGACCGGCCGACCGTTCCCTCTCGGGGACTGGGGCGAGCCCGCCGAGCGGCTCGACGAGCTCTACCGCCGGGTCGAGGCCGATGCCCTGCGTACCGCCGAGTGGTACCTGTCCGACCGGGCGTGGAAGCGCCGGGGCGCGCGGCTGCTGCGCGCCGGGGCGGCGGCGGGTGCCGTCGTGGGCGCCGCGATGCCGCTGCTGGAGCTGACGGGCTCGGCGCCGAACGCGTCCTCGTACGGCTACCTCTCCCTGCTCCTGGGCGCGGCCTGCCTGGCCTGCGACCGGTTCTTCGGCCTGACCTCGGGCTGGATGCGGGACGTGGCCACGGCCCAGGCGGTGCAGCGCCGGCTGCAGACGCTCCAGTTCGACTGGGCCTCGGAGAACGTACGGGAGATCCTGGGCCCCACCGAGGGCACCGCGAGCGAGGCCGCGGAGCGCTGTCTGACGGTGCTGCGCCGGTTCTCGGAGGACGTGACGGAACTCGTACGCTCCGAGACCGCGGAGTGGATGGTGGAGTTCAGCTCCGGCCCCGCGCCGCTGGTCATGCAGTCCCTGGGCGCCGGAGGCTCGCGCGCGGACGCGTACGTCCCCCCGGCCCGCTTCCCCCTCCCCCCGGGCACCCGCCCCAACATGCCCCGCCAACGCCCGCCGGAGCAGCCGCGCTGACCGGGGAGAAGGGGCGGCCGGGGCGGGGGCCGGCTCAGCTGAAGATGATCATCGAGCCTTGTCCGAGACTGCGGGTCGCCGCCGCGTGCAGCCCCAGCCATACGTGCCGCTCCCGCGCGAAGGGGCTGTCGTCGTACGGAATCGGCCCCGCGGGCTCCTCCAGCGACGTCGGCCGCCCCGGCGGCGCGGGCGCCGCCGGCGGGTTCCCCGGGTCTATCCCGATCGCCGGCGCGACGAAGGCCAGCTCCCGCAGCAGCCCCTGCGCGGACCCCAGCGGCCCGCCCCCGGCCAGCAGCTCCTCGTTCGCCAGCGGAGCCGGGAAATCCACCGGGACGTACGCCCCCGCGTGGTCGTAGTGCCACACCAGGTGCGACTGCTGCGCCGTCGGCTCGAACATCTCCAGCAGCTGTTCGTAGTCTCCGCCCAGCTCGTCCACGGGCGTCACCGGCAGCCCGCAGATCTGCAGCAGGTAGGCCCGCCGCAGGAAGTGCAGGGCGTCGTAGTCGAAGCCGGCGACCGGGGCGACGTCCCCGCTCAGGCCCGGCATGTACGCGAACACCGGCACGGACGGCAGTCCGGCCTCATTCAGCGCCTTGTCGTACGAGGCGATCTCTTCCGCGAAAGGGTTGTCGGGGCTGTGGCACAGCACGTCGACAAGGGGGACCAGCCACAGGTCACAGGCCACTCGGCCTCCGATCAGTCGTTGCCGCCGATCGGGCCAGCGTAGTGCGCCGGACACGCTCCGCGAAGGGGTGCGCAAAACCTACCGGGGCCCGACCCGCCAGACCAGGCAGTCGGCGGCCTGCTCCGGCTCCCGGCCCAGCAGCTCCGTGATCGTCGTGCGCAGTTCCTCGGCGTGCTTGTGGCGCTGCGGCAGGACCAGTACGCCCGCCTTCCAGGAGTCGAGGTCCCGGCCGGCCTGCTCCCGCATCTCCTCGGTGACCACCGGGGGCGTGGCGCCCCAGCCGACGTCGCTGAGCAGATTGGACAGCATCCGAGGCGCGGCGCCGTAGATGCCGATCCGGTCCGGGCCCCACGGGCCGTTGAAGTAGCCGCCGGCCAGCTTGAAACCGAAGCCGGTGCTGCTCTGCCAGTGCAGCGCGTCGGCCACCGCAGGGTCCGGCAGCGGCACCGCGACGAGGGAGCGGCCGTCCTTGACGTAGTCCTCGTACAGGCCCTGCGTGATGAAGGCCGGCACGGGTTCGCGGTCCTTGACCACCAGCGGCAGCGGCAGGATCGGGACGAGCGCGGCGCCCACCGCCATGTACCCGAGGACCCGGTGCTCGCGGGCCCCGAAGCCGGTGACCCGGTCGAGCGCCAGGGCGATCAGCAGGCCGAAGACGGGCGCGCAGATGATCGCGACGCGGCTCTCGATGACCGACTCCAGCAGCGGCAGGTGCCGCATGAGCGCCCACGGCCCGGGGACGGTGATCCCGAGGCTCTGGATCTCGACCTTGGGGCCGAGGGAGAGCACGGCCGCCACGGCCGCGGTGATGCCCAGCGCGCGGGCCACCGGCCGGCGCCACATCCACACGGTGATCGCGGCGGCCAGGGCCAGCAGCGTCCACCCGTAGAAGGCGTTCTGCTCGGTGGTGTTGATCGAGAGCTTGCCGGCGTTCTCCGGGTCGCCGAAGAGCGAGCGCGCCGAGTACTCGGTCAGCGCGCGCAGCGGGTTGCCCGCTTCGTCGCCGTGCAGCACCGAGTGGTAGCTCTGGGGGCCGAAGAACTGCCAGTACAGCGGGTAGGCCACCAAGGGCACCGAGACGGCCGCGGCGACGGCGAGGCCCTTGGCCAGCGGCCCGGCGGCCCGGCGGGCGGCCTCGCGGTCGTGGCAGGCGTACCCGAGGGCGAAGATCAGCATGCCCATGGCGGCCAGCAGGAAGGGCTCCTCGCCCAGCAGGACCTGGTACGCGGAGAACAGGCCCAGCAGCACCCCGTCGCGGACGACGTTCTTGCCCTCGCACAGGCGCAGCGCCCGGTCGATGATGACCGGGATCATGAAGAGCACGACGAAGTTCGGGTGCGCGTTGGCGTGCGAGATCATCGGCGGCGCGAAGGCGGCGAGAGCGCCACCCACCGCGGCCGCCACGCGGCTCTCGGTCAGCCGGCGGTGGATCAGCCGGTACCAGGCCCAGGCCGTCCCGGCGATGCCGAGGGTGAAGACCAGCGCCAGGGTGAAGGTCGGGCCGAAGAGCAGGGTCACCGGGGTCAGCGGCACGGACAGTCCGAGCATCACCGTGTTGCCCATCAGATTCACGCCGTCCGGCGTGTTCTGGAAGTCGGTGAAGAGCGGATTGCGCAGATGGGAGATGTTGTCGGCGGTGACGCCGAAGAACCACTCCCACTGGTTCTGGTCCTGGAGCGAGTCCGCGAGGATCGACCCGTCGAGGCCGCCCCACAGCCCCTGGTAGAGGTAGAGCGAGGCCAGCAGGTACAGCGCGGCGACGGCGATGCCGGCGGCGTTCAGCCGCATCAGCTCGCCGAGCGTGCGCAGGTAGTCCAGGGGCCGGACCTTCGAACCGTCCTGGTGCGCCCAGCGGACCGGAACCTCGGCCACTGGCCACCCCTTGCGTCGGAAGTACTGGAGGATCTCCACGTCGATGGCCCAGCCGTCCAGCCTGGAGGCACCGAAGGCGACGCGGGCCTGGTCGCCGTCGAACAGTTTGAAACCGCACTGCGTGTCGCGGATCCCGGGGACGGCCACCAGGCGGATGACCCGGTTGCCGACCCGGCCGAGGACCTCGCGCAGCATGCTCTGATGGCGCTCGATGGCGGAGTCGCGGTGGGCGCGGGAGCCGATGGCGGCGTCGAGGTGCTCGTCGCCGGCCAGGCACTGCTCCAGCTTGGCGAGCTCCTCCATCGGAGTCGCCAGGTCGGCGTCCATGATCAGGACGCGCCGGCCCAGGGAGCCGCCGACTCCGAGGCGCAGGGCATGGCCCTTGCCGCGGTTCTGCTGGGACCGGACGAGCCGGATCCTGGGGTCGTCGGCCGCCTTCAGGACGACGTCGGCGGTCCCGTCCGGGGAGCCGTCGTCCACGACGACGATCTCCCAGTCGGCGGGGCCGTTCCCGATGTGCTGCTCCAGGTACTCCCGGACGGCGTCGAGGGTCGGAGCGAGCCGCTCCTCCTCCGCGTAGGCCGGGATGACGACGGACAGGCCGACGGACCCGGGCGCGGGATCGGCCCCGGCCGCGGCCCCGGGCGCAGGGGGGGCGAGCAAGCTGCTCTTCTTGGTCTTCAACCCGTCCAACCCGTTCAAGCCGTTCGCCTCGTCTACAGAGCGGCAGCCCAGTCCAGGCCGTGCTGATTGTAGGCGTGCACCAGGCGGCGCACCTCGTCCGCGTCCGCGAGCGTGATCGCGTCCACGAGTTCGCTGTGCCCGTTCCAGAGCGCGGCACGCATCTGCTGCGGCGCTCGTTGCAGGTGCGGTACGGCGAAGACCCAGGTCTGCACCCGCAGCCGGTGCAGGAACTCGGTGATGTACGTGTTGCCGACCAGCTCGCTCAGCTCCCGCCAGAAGCGCAGGTCGTAGCCGATCAGCACCTCGAGCGAGCCCTTCTGCGCGGCCCGCCTGGCCTCGTCCGCCCGCCGGCGCACCGACACCAGCCGCTCGCCGTGGCCCGGGCCGGTGCCGCGTTCGAGGAGCCGGCGGAAGATCCCGTCCACGACCAGGGTCCGGGCCTCGATCATCCCCCGGTAGTCCTCGACGGAGTAGACGTGGACCCGGAAGCCCCGGTGCTGGACCGAGTCCAGCAGGCCCTGCGCCGAGAGGTCCACGAGCGCCTCCCGTACGGGCGTGGCGGAGACCTCGTACTGCTCGGCGATCTGCTTGACGGTGAACTCGGTCCCCGGCGGCAGACGTCCGGCGAGCACTTCGTCACGCAGCGCGTCCGCGATCTGCTGCCGAAGTGTGTTGCGCGTGACAGCGCCGCTGCCTGGCATAGGGGTCCGTCTCCTCCATAGATCTTCGGACACCATAGGCCAGGCAGCGAGGCTGAAACCGACCGTTTTGTGGCCGGTATGCGGATTTACCGTCCGTTATGTGGACGCTATGCGCCCGAAGTGTGACGGTCCGCGACCGTCAGCGCCTCGTCGAGGAGGGCCAGACCCTCCTTGGCCTCCGCCTCCGTGATGGTGCACGGGGGCACCACGTGGGTGCGGTTCATGTTGACGAAGGGCCACAGCCCCGAGGCCTTGCAGGCCGCGGCGAACTCGGCCATCGGCGCGTTGTCGGCGCCGGCCGCGTTGTAGGGCACGAGCGGCTCGCGCGTCGCCTTGTCCCGTACGAGCTCCAGCGCCCAGAAGGCGCCCAGCCCCCGGACCTCCCCGACCGAGGGGTGGCGCTCCGCGAGCTCGGCGAGGGCCGGGCCGATCACGTTCTCGCCGAGGTGGGCGGCGTGCTCGACCACGCCCTCCTCCTCCATCGCGTTGATCGTCGCCACGGCGGCGGCACAGGCCAGCGGGTGCCCGGAGTACGTCAGTCCGCCCGGGTACGGGCGCGTGGCGAAGGTCTCGGCGATCTCGGCGGAGATGGCGACGCCGCCGAGCGGGACGTAGCCGCTGTTGACGCCCTTGGCGAAGGTGATCAGGTCCGGGGTGACGTCCCAGTGGTCGGCGGCGAACCACTTGCCGGTCCGGCCGAAGCCCGACATGACCTCGTCGAGGATGAAGACGATGCCGTGACGGTCGCAGAGCTCGCGCACCCCGGCGAGGTAGCCGGCGGGCGGGGTCATGATCCCGGCGGTGCCGGGCACCGACTCCAGGATGATCGCCGCGATGGTGGCCGGCCCCTCGAAGGCGATGGTGTCGGCGAGGTGGGTGAGGGCGCGGGCGCATTCCTCGGCCTCGGTGGTGGCGTGGAAGGCCGAGCGGTAGAGGTAGGGGCCCCAGAAGTGCACGACGCCGGCGGCGGCCGTGTCCGAGGGCCAGCGGCGCGGGTCGCCGGTCAGGTTGATCGCGGCGGCCGTGGCCCCGTGGTACGAGCGGTAGGTGGAGAGCACCTTCTGACGGCCGGTGTGCAGCCGGGCCATGCGGACGGCGTTCTCGACGGCCTCGGCGCCGCCGTTGGTGAAGAAGATCTTGTCGAGGTCGCCCGGGGTGCGCTCGGCGATGAGGCGTGCGGCCTCGGAGCGCGGCTCCACGGCGAAGCCGGGGGCCAGGGTGCAGAGCCTGGCGGCCTGCTCCTGGATCGCGGCGACGACCTTGGGGTGCTGGTGGCCGATGTTGGTGTTGACCAGCTGGGAGGCGAAATCGAGGTAGCGGTTGCCGTCGTGGTCCCAGAAGTACGAGCCCTCGGCCCCGGCGACGGCGAGCGGGTCGATCAGGGCCTGAGCGGACCAGGAGTGGAAGACGTGTGCGCGGTCGGCGGCCTTGACGGCGGCACCGGAGGTGACATGAGGGGTCATGCGGCCACGCTAGAAGTGCGCAGGTGGGGAGGGACATCGGCGGACTGTATGGGGGTGGGGGGCGGGCCTCGGCAGTCTGTCTGTGCGAGGGGGCGGGGGCGGGCCGGGGCATTGACAGTATCCTGTCGAGATGACAGCCTTTTGTCATAAACGCATGCGTGCCTTAACGCATGCGCGCATACGGGTTGGCGCGCATACGCATACGGGTTGGCGCACGGACGGTGGAGGCGATCCCCATGACCGGAACATCCGGCGAGACGGCGAAGACCGACGGGCCGGCTGCCCGGCGGCAGGTTCACCTCGCGGTCTACGACACCTACGCGGACTGGGAGACGGGCCACACCACCGCGCACCTCACCCAGCGCGGCCACCAGGTCCGCACGGTCGGCGCCTCCGGACCCGGGCAGTCCGTCACCACCATGGGCGGTGTCCGCATCCAGCCCGACCTGGCCCTCGCGGACCTGCGCCCGGAGGACTCCGAACTGCTGATCCTGACGGGCGCGAGCCTGTGGGACACGGGCGACGAGCTGGCGCCGTTCGCGGCCAAGGCGAAGGAGTTCCTGGCGGCCGGCGTCCCGGTCGCGGCGATCTGCGGAGCCACGGCCGGGCTGGCCCGGGCCGGCGTACTGGACGGCCGTACGCACACCAGCGCGGCCCCCTTCTACCTGGCCGGGCAGCCCGGCTACGCGGGCGCCGAGCGGTACGTCGAGGCCGACGCGGTCACGGACGGCGACCTGATCACCGCGGGCCCGACGGAACCGGTGGCGTTCGCCCGCGAGGTGTTCGCCCGGCTGTCGGTGTACGGGCCGGACGTGCTCGACGCCTGGTACCGCCTGTTCCACCACTCGGACGCGAGCGCGTACCCCGTCCTCGCGGCCGCGTCGGAGTCCGGCGATGCCTGATCTTCCGGCGGAGGGACCGGCGGGGGGACCGGAGGGCCCGGCCGAGGGACTGCCCGTACGCGCCCGGCAGGACCTGCTGAGCCGCGCCGCGCTCGGGGTGTTCCGGCTGAACGGCCGGTTCCTGACCGTTTCGGAGGAGCTGGCGCGTCCCGCCGGGCTGACCGCGGCCTGGTGGCAGGTGCTCGGGGCCGTGCTCCGGGAGCCGCTCCCGGTCGCCGGGATCGCCCGCGCCATGGGCATCACCCGCCAGAGCGTGCAGCGCAGCGCGGACCTGCTGGCCGCCAAGGGCCTGGCCGAGTACGTACCGAACCCCGCGCACCGGCGCGCGAAGCTGCTGCGCCCGACGGAAGCCGGGCGCGCCGCCATCGCCCGGATCGGCCCGGGCCACGCGGAACTGGCCACCCGCCTCACGGAGGAACTGGGCGAGGAGGCCTTCGCCGAAACCGTTCGCGTCCTGGAACGTCTGGCGGCGGCCCTGGACGCGCTCGGGGAGCAATCATTGCGAAGTCAATAAGCCTGCAAGCAAAGCTTGTTGCATCGCACAATTCCCGCGCAGACTGCGGCGCATGGAGCCGTTGCAGGTAGTGGCACGACTGTGGGAGCGGATCGAGGCCCGCGACTGGGACGCAGTGGCCGGGCTCATCGCCGAGGACGCCGTCATCGAATGGCCCGTCAGCAGTGAACGCATCGTGGGCCGCGCCAACTTCATCGCCGTGATCAGCGACGACGACTACGCGGACGAGAGCTCGGTGGAGGTCCTGCGCATCCTCGCGGACGGCGACCTCGTCGTCACGGAGGTGGAGATACCCGAGGACCACGTCGTCTACCGGGCCGTCTCCCTGTGGACCGTACGGGACGGCCTGATCGTGGGCGCGCGGGAGTACTGGACCAGCCCCGGCCAGGACCCGGCCCCCCGCTGGCGCGCAGGCTACGTCGAACCCCTCCGCGCAGACTGACCCGCCCGCCCAAGGATCCGGGAAGGAACTGCCGGTCCCCGATCACGGCGAAGCCGGCGTCAGGCGCCGCAGGACGGGGGGTTCTCGCCCCGGTGCGCGCTTCCGATCCGGTCGCGGCGCCCATCGTTTCGACCATCCCGGGACCCTGGGCGACGGGGGTGTGGGCAACGGCAACCGGCAGGTCCTGTGTGGCTCCCAAGTAGCCCTTGTCATACCTGAGAGCCAGCGCCAAAGGCGGCTCCGCAGCGGGACGCCGATGACGGGGTCCGATTCCTAATTTCGACACCAGAGAACGCGACGGCCTGGCAACAGCCTTCGCAACGGCCCTCTGGATCGAACGAAGGAGTCGGGAAGCCATGACCCGCCGCCCCACCGCCCGTCCCAACGGCCGCCGCCGCGGCGGCCGTCTGCGCCGCACCCTGCTGGCCGGGCTCATCGCCGCGGCCGTCGTGGTGCCCCTCTCCGCCGCCGCCTCCCCCCATGTGCCCGCCCCCGCCCCCGTGGCCTTCACCGAGCAGACCGGCCCCCTCGCCCGGTACGCGGCCAACCGCGCCAACCTCGCCGAGGCCGCCCGCTTGGCGCGGGACGCCGGCCGCGACGCCCGCGCCGACAAGCTCCGCGCCATGGAGGCCGACGGCAGTGCCCGGTTCCTCGCCTTCGACGGCCGCGGCAAGGGCCGCGTCACGGCGGTGTTCGGCGATCTGGAGACCGCCGACCGGATCGCCGTCCTGGTGCCCGGATCGGACACGACCCTGGACACCTATGAAAGGTTCCGTGCCGGGGCCGTCGCCCTGCAGCAGCGCCTCCAGGCCGAGCACCCCCGCTCCGCCGTGGTCGCCTGGCTCGGGTACGACACCCCCGGCACGGTCAGCACCACCGTCCTGACAGCCGGCCGCGCGCAGGAGGCCGCGGCCGAACTGGCTCCCTTCCTCGACGGGTTGCGGCGGATGACCGCCCCGGAGGCCCGGCTCTCGCTGCTGTGCCACTCCTACGGTTCCGTGGTCTGCGCCCGGACCCCGACCGGCGCCCAGGTCACCGACGTGGCCCTGTTCGGCAGCCCGGGCACGAGCGTCGGCTCCGCCGCCGACCTGCCGACGAGCGCCCGCGTGTGGGCCGGGCGGGGCAGCGGCGACTGGATAGGCGGCGTCCCTCATGTACGGCTCGCCGGGCTCGGCTTCGGCACCGACCCCGTGGACCCCGCCTTCGGCGCCCGGCCCTTCGCGACCGGAGCCGTCGGCCACAGCGACTACCTCAAGCCCGGCACCGAGTCCCTCGACAGCCTGGCCCGGATCGTGCTCGGTCCACCGGCCGGCCCCGCCGCGACGCCCACCTCCCCCGCTGCGCCCACCGCCCCCACCGCCGCCCTGGAGGCCTCCCGTGTCTGAGCTCCGAGCCCGCTGGTCCGCCCTCGCGGACCGCATCGACGCCGGGACCCCGGCCGCCCGGGACCGCTCCGTGGACGCCCTGCGCGCCTTCGCGATACTCGGCGTGGTGCTGGGCCACTGGCTGGTCACCGCACTGACCACCGCCGACGGCGGCCTGAAGACCACCAGTCCGCTCGCCCACATGAGCGAACTGGCCCCGGTCTCCTGGGTCTTCCAGACCCTGGCCGTCTTCTTCCTGGTCGGCGGCCACGTCGGAGCCCAGGGCTACGCATCGGCGCGGGCGCGCGGCGTCCCGTACGGCACTTGGGTCGCCCGGCGGCTGGGCCGGCTGTTCCGGCCGGTGGCCGCGGTGCTGGTCCTCTGGGCCGTGACGTCGGCCGGGCTGCTGCTCGGCGGGGTGGAGCCGGACACCATCCGGACGCTGCTCAAGCTGGTGCTCTCCCCTCTGTGGTTCCTCCTCGTCTTCGCCGCGCTCACCGCCGCGACCCCGCTCGTCTCCCGGCTGGGCCCGGTGTGGCCGCTGGCCGTCGTGGCCGCCGTCGACGTCTGGCGGTTCGGCTTCGGCGGGCCCGAGTGGATCGCCTGGGTCAATGTGGCCGCAGGCTGGCTCGTCCCCTACACCCTCGGCGCCGCCTGGTCCCGCGGGGCGTTCACCCGGCGCACCCCGGCCGCGCTCCTGCTGGGCGGCGGCGTGGCCACGGCCGCGCTGATCCTCTGGGGCGGGTATCCGGCGTCCATGGTCGGGGTCCCCGGGGCCGCTGTCTCGAACCTGAACCCGCCGACCCTCGCCGCCGTGGCCTTCGGCCTGGCCCAGTGCGGCCTGGCCCTGCTGCTCCGCGAGCCGCTGGCCCGCGCGATGCGCCGGCCGCGGGCCTGGGCGAAGGTGGCCCTGGTCAACCTGTCCGCCATGACGATCTTCCTCTGGCACCAGACCGCCATGATGGCCGTCACCGCCCTCGGGCTGCTGGTCTCCACCGAACTGCCGGGACTGCACACCGTGCCCGGATCCGCGGGGTGGATAGCCGCCCGGCTGCTGTGGCTGCCCGCGTTCGCGGCCGCGCTGGCGATCTGCTGGGCCGCGTTCCGCACGTACGAACAGGGCGCCCGCCCCCGGCCCCCGCGGACCCACCGCCCGGCCGGCACTGGCCGCACCGTGCCGACACCCAGCGCCACTCGCACCACCGGCACCGTGCCGACACCCCGCACCGTGCCGACAGCCCGCACCGTGCGCCTCCGGCCCACGCCGGTGAAGGGAGCCGGGCATGCCTAGGCTGGCGGACGTGACCGAGCAGCGCGCGCCCCTGGCCGAAGCCCCGCCCTCCGCCGCCGAAGGCAGGGCCCAAGGGCGCCAGGTGGTCCGGGCGTTGTTCACCCTGCGCTCGGACCCGCTGCCCCGGATGTCCCGGCCGCGCTGGCTGGCGTGGCTGCCGCACGTGCTCGTCGCGTACCTCGCTGCCTTCTTCGCCTTCCTCAATGCGGAGCAGATCGGCGACCACTACAACGTCTACGGCGGCCCCCTGGTCGCCACCTCGGCCCTGACGGGCGTGTCCATCCTGCTGGCGATGTTCCGGCCGATTCCCGCCTGGTGGCTCGGCCTGCTGACGGCCGGCCTGACCGCCTGGTCGATCCACGGCCACGTGGGCCAGGGCCAGACCTGGCCCTGGACGCCCGGCGGGATCTTCGCGTTCGCGCCACTGGTGCTGCTCGTCGCGCTGCGGGTGCCGCCCCGGGTGACGATCGCCGTCGTCGGCATCTCGATCGCCTGCACCGCCCTGGCCGAGGGCCTCTTCAAACCGGAGCACAGCCAGAGCAGCAGCATCGGCGCGGCGCTCGTCTTCGGCTTCGTGGGGCTCCTCGGGTACGCGCTGCGCGCCCTGCGCCTGGCCCGCGGCGAGCTCGTCGAGCAGGAGACCCTCACGGAGGAGGAGCGGGCCCGCCGCACCCTGCTCGAGGAGCGCAGCCGCATCGCCCGCGAACTCCACGACGTCGTCGCCCACCACATGTCGGTGATCTCCATCCAGGCGCAGGTCGCCCCGCACCTGGTGGAGAACCCTTCCGAGGAGCTCAAGGAGAATCTGGCCGGCATCCGGGAGAACGCGCTGGAGGCCCTGACCGAGCTGCGCCGCGTCCTGGGTGTGCTGCGCTCCGAGGACCCGGACGACCCGGCCGCTCCGCACCATCCGCAGCCGACCCTCGCGGAGTTGGACGGCCTCGTGGACAACGTCCGGGGCGCCGGTCTGGAGGTCACCACCGAGATCGCGGGCATCCGGCGGCCGCTGACCCCGGGCGTCGAGCTCACCGCGTACCGCATCGTGCAGGAGGCTCTGAGCAACTGCCTGCGCCACGCGCCCGGCTCCCGCGTGGAGGTCGGCATCGCCTACGGGCCCCGTGAGTTGCACCTGTGCATCGCCAACACCGCGCCGACCAGACCGGCGCCGCCGTCGCAGGGGGCCGGGCACGGGCTGCTCGGGATGCGCGAGCGGGCAGGCATGCTGGGGGGCGAGCTGGCTGCCGGTCCGCGTCCCGACGGCGGGTACGAGGTGAGCGCCGTACTCCCGACGGGGCCGAGCCCCGGCGCCGACACGAGGAAGAAGGACGCATGAGCGCCCCGACCGACACCGCCGGCCCGATCAAGGTGATGATCGCCGACGACCAGATGATGGTCCGGCAGGGCTTCACCGTGCTCCTCAACGCCCAGCCCGACATCGAGGTGGTCGGCCAGGCCGTGGACGGCGCGGAGGCCGTGGCGAAGGTTGCCGAGCTGGCCCCGGACGTGGTCCTGATGGACATCCGCATGCCCGGCATGGGCGGCATCGAGGCCACCTCCGTCATCACCTCCGCGCCGGGCTCGGCCGTGAAGGTGCTGGTGCTGACCACCTTCGACCTCGACGAGTACGTGTACGAGGCGCTGCGTGCCGGCGCCTCCGGTTTCCTGCTCAAGGACGCCTCGGCCGACCAGCTCGCCGAGGCGGTGCGCGTGGTCGCGGCCGGGGAGGCCCTGCTCTCGCCGAACATCACGAAGCGGCTGATCACGGAGTTCTCCCGGATGGGGGCCCCGCGGGCGCCCACGAAGTCGCGGATCGACGAGCTGACCGAGCGGGAGACCGAGGTGCTCTCCCTGATCGCCCAGGGCCTGTCCAATGCGGAGATCGCCGAGCACCTGGTCCTGGCCGAGCAGACGGTGAAGACCCACGTCGGCCGGATCCTGGTGAAGCTGGGCCTGCGGGACCGCACCCAGGCCGCGGTGTTCGCGTACGAGACCGGCCTGATCCGCCCGACGGGCTACTGAAGGATCACGGGTAGTACTTGAGGGGGAGGCCGGGAAATCCCCTTCAGCGGCGACGCGGGTGACGGGGGGCGGCCCGTACCTTCGTGTACATGAGCGAGACGACCACCGGGGGGACCACCCGGACACCGGAGATCAAAATGGCGACGGGACTGGTGCAGTCCCTGCGACACGACCTCTTCACCGACGCCTTCGCCTACCGCCCGCTGGCGCTGGCTTCGGCCGACGACGCCTTTGCGCGCCTGTTCCCCAAGGGGATACGCCACCGTGCCGTGTGGCGCCGCCATGCCGCGGTGGGGGCGGTGGCCGTAGTGATGATGCTTTTCGCGGGCACCACCCATGAGGCGTACATCAGCGACACGACCCGGTTCGCGATCGGGCTGCTGGTGGGCGCTCCGGTGCTGATGACCCTGGTCCGCCCGATCGCCGCGTACTGGACGGCCGTGGGAGTGACTCTGGCGGGGGCGTTGGGGAGCGGCGGCTGGTCGGAGACCTGGCCTTGGACTCCGGGCACCTTCTTCTCGTACGTCGCGGTCATGTTCCTGGTCACCCTGCGCACCGGGCCCCGCGTCGCGGCGTGGATGTGGGCGATCACCGTGGCCTTCGGTGTGAGCACCTCGATCGCCTTCAGCAGCCGCTACGGCGTCGGCGGCCCTGGCCAGCTCACCATGTTCGTCTTCTCCGCCTTCGCGCTGGCCATCGCGGCCAGCATCCAGATCCGCCGCCATGCCGCGGCGGAGGTGACCGCGCAGCAGGAGGTCACGGCCGTCGAGCGGGATCGGCGCACTCTGCTGGAGGAGCGGACCACGATCGCCCGCGAGCTGCACGACGTGGTGGCGCACCACATGTCGGTGGTGGCGATCCAGGCCGAGGCCGCGCCGTACCGGGTGAAGAACCCGCCGCCGGAGCTGGAGGCGGCGTTCGTCACCATCCGGGAGAACGCGGTGGCGGCCTTGACGGAGCTGCGGCGGGTGCTGGGTGTGGTGCGTTCCGCGGACTACGAGGCGCCGGACGCCCCGCAGCCGACGCTGGCGTCGCTGGACGGGCTGCTGGCCAATGTGCGGGAGGCCGGGCTGAGCGTGGAGAAGACGGTGACGGGCGCGGTGCGGGAGCTGCCGCAGGGCGTGGAGCTGTCGGCGTACCGGATCATCCAGGAGGCCCTGAGCAACACCCTGCGGCACGCGCCGGGCGCGGTGGCCGGGGTGGAGGTGTCGTATGTGCTGGGCGGACTGGGGATACGCGTCGTCAATGGGGCGGCGACCGGGGATGTGCGCCCCTCACCGGGGGCGGGGCACGGGATCACCGGGATGCGGGAGCGGGTGGCCATGCTGGAGGGGGAGATCACGGCCGGGAAGACGGCGACGGGCGGGTATGAGGTGGCGGTGTTCATACCGGTCGCCAGCCGGCCCCAGACGGAGCCCGAGCCGGTGGAGGGCAAGGGATGACGATCAGGGTGCTGATCGTCGACGATCAGATGATGGTCCGCGAGGGGTTCTCCGTCCTGCTCAATGCGATGGAGGGCATCGAGGTCGTCGGTGAGGCGGTGGACGGCCGCGAGGCCATCACACAGGTGGCGGCGCTGAAGCCGGATGTGGTGCTGATGGACATCCGGATGCCGGTGATGAACGGCCTGGAGGCGACGCGGGAGATCGTTGCCGCCGACACGGACGCGAAGGTGCTGGTCCTGACGACCTTCGACCTCGACGAGTACGTGTACCAGGCCCTGCGGGCAGGGGCCTCCGGATTCCTGCTCAAGGACGCGTCGGCGCGTCAACTGGCCGACGGGGTCCGGGTGGTGGCGGCCGGGGAGGCGCTGCTGGCCCCCTCGGTGACCAAGCGGCTGATCTCGGAGTTCTCGAAGCTCTCGGAGACCCCGAGGCTCGCGAACCCGGCGGGTGTGGATGAGTTGACGGAGCGGGAGACGGAGGTGCTGGTACTGATCGCACAGGGACTGTCCAATGCGGAGATAGCGGACCGCCTGATCGTCGCCGAGTCCACGATCAAGACCCACGTGAGCCGGATCCTGGTCAAGTTGGGCCTGCGGGACCGCACCCAGGCCGCGGTGTACGCGTACGAGACCCGGCTGGTCACCCCGGCCTGATCTCCCGGGACAGCCCTTAGGCTGCGGGGATGGGCTTTGATCCGTGGGATGCCGCGTTCGTCGCCGATCCGTACCCCGCCTACCGGGAGTTACGGGAGCGGGGACGGGCCGTGTGGTGTGAGGCCACCGGGCAGTGGCTGGTGCCGCATCACGCCGATGTGAGCGCGCTGCTGCGAGACCGGCGGCTCGGGCGCACGTATCTGCACCGCTTCACCCACGAGGCGTTCGGGCGGCAGGCTCCGCCGGCCGAGCACGAGCCGTTCCACGTGCTCAACGGGACCGGCCTGCTGGACCTGGAGGACCCCGCGCATGCGCGGGTGCGGCGGCTGGTGGCGAAGGCCTTCACCCCGCGCACCGTCGAGCAGCTCGCGCCCGCCGTCGAGCGGCTGGCACGGGAGCTGGTCGGGCGGCTGGTGTCCGACGGGGGCGGGGATCTGCTCACCGCCGTCGCCGAACCGTTGCCCGTCGCGGTGATCGCGGAGCTGCTCGGGGTGCCGGAGGCGGACCGGGGGCTGCTGCGGCCTTGGTCGGCGGACATCTGCGGGATGTTCGAGCTGCGGCCCGACGAGGAGACGGCGCGACGGGCCGTGCGGGCGAGCGTGGAGTTCAGCGACTACCTGCGCGGGCTGATCGCCGACCGGCGGGGGCGGCCCGGAGGCGATTTGATCTCCGGCATGATCGCCGCCCACGATGAGGGCGGCCGGCTCAGCGAGCAGGAGATGGTCTCCACCTGCGTCCTTCTGCTCAATGCCGGGCACGAGGCGACCGTCAATGCCACGGCCAACGGCTGGTGGGCGCTGTTCCGCAATCCGGCGCAGCTGGAGCTGCTGCGCACCTTCCGGGCGGACCCCGAAAAGTTGTCCACAGCTGTGGATGAACTTCTGCGCTACGACACTCCCCTGCAGATGTTCGAGCGCTGGGTCCTGGACGACATCCACATCGGGGACACCGCCATCCCCCGCGGAGCCGAGGTCGCGCTGCTCTTCGGGTCCGCGAACCGGGACCCGGCGCGTTTCGCGGATGCCGACGCCCTGGACCTCGTACGGGCCGACAATCCGCATCTGAGCTTCGGGGCCGGGATCCACTACTGCCTGGGCGCGCCGCTCGCCCGGCGGGAGCTGGTCGCGTCCTTCGGGGCGCTGCTGGCGGACGGGATCCCGCCGCTGCGGCTGGTCCGGGAGCCGCAGTGGCAGGACGGGTACGTCATGCGGGGGCTGCGGGAGCTCGTGGTCGAGTTCTAGGGCCGAACCGCACATCACGACATCACGCAATATCGAGGTGCAGGGGCTTTGGTACGGACATAGGGTCGACGACCGTGGAACCGCTCAGTGAGAAACAGATCCGTTCGTCCTTCGTGAACTGCACCAAGGGCGAGGCGGCACGCCTGCGTTTGCCTCTCGACTTCGCCGAACTGCCCTGGCAGGACCTGGACTTCCTGGGCTGGGTGGACCCCGGTGCACCACTGCGAGCCCATCTCGTGCTGCCCCGGGAGCAGGGGCCGCTGGGGATCTCCCTGCGCGTGCCCGCCATCAGCCGCACCAGCGCGATGAAGTCGAGCCTGTGCCAGGTCTGCCTGACGGGCCACGCCTCCTCCGGGACCACCCTGCTCGTCGCCCCCCTGGCCGGCGCGGCCGGCCGCGAGGGCAACACGGTCGGCACCTACATCTGCTCGGACCTCGCCTGCCCCCTGTACCTGCGGGGCAAGCGGCAGCCGAAGCTGCGTACGGTGCGGTACGAGGAGTCCCTGACCCTCGACGAGCGCATCGCGCGCATGTCGGGGAACCTGGACGCCTTCGTCGCCAGGGTGATCGCGTCATGAGCGCCGCGGACTGGATCACCACGCCGGTCGACGCCGGCCTGCTGCGCGGCGCCATCGATGTGGAACGCACCGCGCGGGGCGTGCTGCCGCACCGGCTGCCCGCCTGGGCGCGCAAGCAGTTCCCCGATCAGAACCTGGCCATGACGCAGGCGCAGCCCTCCGGTGTGCGCCTGGCGTTCCGCACCCGGGCCACGGCGGTGGAGCTGGACGTGCTCCCCACGAAGACGGTCTACCGGGGCGGCCCGGCCCGCCCGGACGGCGTGTACGACCTGCTCGTGGACGGCCGGCTCGTCGACCGGACGAGCGTGGCCGGCGGCAATCTCCACACCATCGACATGGCCACCTGGTCGGCGGCCACCACGCCCGGTCCGGCCGGCACCGCCCGGTTCGCCGAGCTGCCCGCCGGCCTGAAGGACGTCGAGATCTGGCTCCCGCAGAACGAGATCACCGAGGTGATCGCCCTGCGCACCGATGCCCCGGTCGAGGCCGCGCCGGACCTCGGCCGCCGGGTGTGGCTGCACCACGGAAGTTCGATCAGCCACGGGTCCACCGCCGAGAGCCCGACCGAGACCTGGCCGGCCGTGGCCGCCCGCCGGGCCGGCGTGGAGCTGATCAACCTGGGTTTCGGCGGCAACGCCCTGCTCGACCCGTTCGTGGCGCGCACCATGCGCGACACCCCCGCGGACCTGATCAGCGTCAAGATCGGCATCAACCTGGCCAACACCGACCTGATGCGCCTGCGCGCCTTCGGCCCGGCGGTCCACGGTTTCCTCGACACCATCCGCGAGGGGCACCCGACCACGCCGCTGCTGGTGCTCTCCCCCGTCCTCTGCCCCATCCAGGAGGACACCCCGGGCCCCATCGCCCCGGACTACGCCGACGGGAAGCTGAGCTTCCGGGCCACCGGCGACCCCTCGGACCCCGGCCGGCTGACGCTCAACGTCATCCGGGACGCCCTCGCCGGCATCACCGCCGCGCGGGCGGCCGACGACCCGAACCTGCACTACCTCGACGGCCGCTCGCTCTACGGAGAAGCGGACTTCGCCGAACTGCCGCTGCCCGACGCGCTCCACCCCGATCCCGCCGGCCACCGCCGCATCGGCGAGCGCTTCGCCGAGCAGGCCTTCGGCGCCGCCGGACCGTTCGCCGCCGCCGAAGGCTGAGCCCGGCCGAGGCGGGACCCGCTGGTCCGGAGGCTTCCTCAGGCCACCAGGTCCCGCCGGCGCAGCGCGGCCAGGCCCGCCGCCAGCAGCGCCGCCGCCAGGGCGGTCAGCGTCGGCAGCGGGGCCCAGGTCAGGGTCTCGGCCCCCGGGAGCTTCGGCAGGTGGGCGTAGGGCGACAGGTCCATGACCGCCTGCGGGAGGTTCAGCGCGGGCCCGACCCAGCCGAGGGCCAGTGCGGCCCCCGCCACCGCCCAGGCGGCGACCGCGTACGTGGGGGCCGCGCCGTACAGCAGGGCGGCCAGCGCCCCGATCACCCAGACGGCGGGGAGCTGGACGAGGGTCGCCCCGACGGCGGGGCCGATGCCCTCGCCGTGCCCGAGGCCCAGGCCGAGCCCCGCCAGCAGCAGGATCAGGGCCGAGCCGCCGAAGGCGACGGCCAGGTGCCCGCCGGCCCAGCGCAGCCGCCCGACGGCGCCCGCGAGCAGTGGTTCGGCCCGCTGCCCGGCCTCCTCGCCGCTCAGCCGCAGCACCGCCGAGACGATGTACAGGGCCGCCACCATCCCGAACATCCCGGCCATGGTGGCGAGGAACGCGTCGGTGAGCCCGCTCTGCCCGCCCATCCGCTCGATGATCCGGCGCGAGTTCTCGTTGTCGCCGACCAGCTCGGCGGCGCCGTCCGTCATCCGGCCGAACACCACCCCGGCGGCCAGGAACCCGAGGCTCCACCCCAGCAGGCCCCCGCGCTGCAGCCGCCACGCCAGGGCGCCCGCACTGCCGAGCCGGCCCCGCGCCGGGCCGGGCCGCGCCGGAAGGAAGCCCATGCCCAGGTCGCGCCGGCCCGCGCCTGCGTACGCCACCGCCACCTGCCCGGCCGTGGCCGCCGCGAAGAGGGCGAGCACCCACCAGCGTTCGTCCGCGAAGGCCCGTACGTGCTCCAGCCAGCCCAGCGGCGAGACCCAGGTCAGTGCGCTCGAACCGGTGGCGGACCCCGCGTCCCCCGCGGCGCGCAGTACGAAGGCCGCGCCGAGCAGCGCCCCCGTGAGCCCCTTGGCGAGCCGCGCGCTCTCGCTGAGCTGCGCCGCGACGGCGGCCAGCCCCGCGAAGAGCATCCCGGTGGCCCCGATGCCGAGGCCCAGGGCCGACGCGCCGCCCGCGCCCCGGCCCGCCAGCCCGGCCGTCACCAGCACGGCGACCGCGGCGTTGGCGACGAGCGCCGCCAGCAGCGCCGCCGTCAGCGGGGCCCTGCGCCCCACCATGGCGGCGCAGAGCAGTTCCTGACGTCCCGTCTCTTCTTCCTCGCGGGTGTGCCGGACCACGATGACCAGGCTCATCACCCCGGCGAGCACCCCGGCGAAGACCCCGCCGCGCCAGGCGGTCAGGGCGCCGACGGAATCGCCGAAGAGGGGGCCGTACAGGGCTCGCAGCGAGCCGTTGGTGCCCATCGTGCGGACGAGGTCGGCCCGTTCGGCGGGCGTCCCGTACACCGATTCGAGGGCGCCCGGCAGGCTCAGCACGAGCATGGCCAAGACCAGGACCCAGACGGGCATCATGATGCGGTCGCGGCGCAGCGCGAGACGCAACAGGGCTCCCGTACCGGCGAGTTGGTTCCTCATCGCGAGGCCTCTTCCGTGTAGTGCCGCAGGAAGAGCTCTTCGAGGGTCGGCGGGGTCGAGGTGAGCGACCGCACGCCGGACGCGGTGAGGGAGCGCAGTACGGCGTCCAGCTTGTCCGTGTCGGCCTGGAGGCGGACCTTCAGCCCCTGCACCTGTACGTCGTACACGCCCGGCAGGTGCGCGATGCCGTTCGGCGGCCCGGCGAGCTCGGCGCTGATCGACGTACGGGTGAGGTGGCGCAGCTCGGCGAGGCTGCCGGTCTCGACCGTGCGGCCCTTGCGGATGATGCTGACGCGGTCGCAGAGGGTCTCGACCTCGCTCAGGACGTGCGAGCTGAGCAGGATGGTGCGGCCGGCGGCGCGGGCCTCGGCGACGCAGCCCTGGAAGACCTCCTCCATCAGCGGGTCGAGGCCGGAGGTGGGTTCGTCGAGGATGAGGAGCTCGACGTCGGAGGCGAAGGCGGCGACGAGGGCGACCTTCTGACGGTTGCCCTTGGAGTAGGTACGCCCCTTCTTGGTCGGGTCCAGCTCGAACCGCTCGATCAGCTCGGCCCGCCGGGCCCGGTCGAGGCCCGCGCGGCCGCCGCGCAGGCGCCCGTACAGGTCGATGACCTCGCCGCCGGAGAGGTTGCGCCACAGGGTGACGTCGCCGGGGACGTAGGCGATGCGGCGGTGGAGTTCGACGGCGTCGGCCCACGGGTCGCCGCCGAGGAGTTCGGCGGTGCCGGAGTCGGCGCGCAGCAGGCCGAGCAGGACGCGGATTGCGGTGGATTTGCCGGCGCCGTTGGGGCCGAGGAAGCCGTGGACCTCGCCGGTGGCCACCTGGAGGTCGAGTCCGTCCAGTGCGCGCGTGCGGCCGAACGCCTTGTGGAGTGCGGCAACGCTGATTGCCTTCGTCATACTTCTGAACGTACGCTACTTTCACAAACTTGTGAAGCTCAGAAATCACGTAAAGTCTGGAGCGTGGCGAACATGGCGAAACCAGACGCGGCAGCGGCGGCAGCGGACGTACGGGACGAGGGAGCGGTCTCCCGCTTCGTGGAGCGGTTCGCCGCGCAGTTGACCGAGGCGGGGATGCAGCGGATGGCGGCGCGCGTCTTCGCGCAGCTGCTCGCCAGCGACGAAGGGGCGATGACCTCGGCCGAGCTGAGCGAGGCCCTGCGGATCAGCCCGGCGGCGGTGTCGGGGGCCGTGTCGTACCTGACCCAGGTCAACATGGTCAGCCGCGAGCGCGAGCCGGGCTCCCGCCGGGACCGCTACGTCCTGCACAACGAGCTCTGGTACGAGACCTTCACGCGGCGGGACCAGATCCTGACCCTGTGGGAGAAGACCCTCCGCGAGGGCGTGGCCGGCCTCGGCGCCGACTCCCCGGCGGGCGCCCGGATCGCCGAGACGGCGGCGTTCTTCGAGTTCATGCAGCACGAACTGCTCGGCCTGATGGACCGCTGGCGCACCCACCGCGCCACCCTCGACCTGGGCTAGTGCTGTGACCGGGCTGGCCGGGGCGGCCGCAGCCCTGGCGGCCCGCGTCAGGGTCGATCAGCGTGTTGCCCGCGCCGAGCACCGGCAGCGGCACCGGCAGCGGCAGCGGCACGCGGCCGGTAGACGGCCGCCCAGGGCCGGCGCAGCGGCCGGGCGAAGCCGAGCGCGCGGCGGCCCGCCGGGATCCAGGCGGCGCCGCCCGGCCCCAGCCGGACCGGGGCCGGCCCGAGGGGCGGGCGCCACGTGAGCCCCAGGCTCAGCACGCGGCCGTCCGGCACCAGCACCAGGACGCGGACCGGCAGCGCTGCGGTGAGCCGGACCACCTCCGCGTCGTACGCCACCCAGCCCGGCCCCGGCCCGGGACCCGGCCCCGGCCGCCGCAGCGCGCGCCGCACGCGCCGGGCGGCGTACAGCTCCCGCAGGCCGAGCCCCACCGGGCACGCCAGCACCGCCAGCAACACCCCCGCGAGCCACACGGGCCGGGTCAGCAGGCTCCCCACCACCGCCGGCCAGCAGAACACCGGCAGCAGGCACAGCAGCAACCCCTCGCGCCGCCACTCCCCCAGCTCCACCGCCACGGTCCGCGCCGGGGGCGACGGCGAGGCCGGAGGAGGAGGCGGCGGGCCGCTCACCGCTGGTGCGGCAGCGTCAGCGCCCACGCCCCCGGCCGCAGGGTCCACGTACGCCGCCGGACCGGGCCGGTGACCGCCGCGTCGGCGCGGTAGCGGAAGTCCGCACCCGAGACCGTCACGGCGGTGGCCCGCGTACGGACCACCGAGCCGGGGCCCGTGCCCATCCGGACGACCACCTCGGCGAGGCCGTCGCCCTCCCGCGGCGTCACGGAGACGTCATCCACCAGCCGGTCCACGTCCGCGAGCACCACCCCGTCGGCCTCCACGCGCAGCCGGTGCCCCACTCCCGGGGCCCTGGACGCGCCCGGGCCCTCACCCACCGGAGGCCGCACGAGGGTGCGGACCAGCGAGCGGTACGCGCTCCACACCGAGGGCCCCGCCGGACGGGGTACCGCCCGGACGGGTGGAATGCTGAGCCCGCCCAGCACCACCCCGTCGCTGTCGTCGACCAGCAGGTCCCGCGTGCCGACGGTGCCGTCCAGGACCGCCCGCGCGGCCGACACGGCCGACAGTGGCACCCCCAGCAGCCTCGCCAGCACCAGCGACCCCGGCTGCCCCACGGGGATCAGGGAAACAGCCCCGTGGGACAGCGCCCGCTCCCGGTACAGCAGCCCCACGGCCCGTACGAGCGCCCGGTCGTCGCCCACGATCACCGGCTGCCGATGACCCCGGCGGGCAAGGGCCCGCGCAAACTCCTCCTGTGAATCCGGGAGGCAGATTTTCGCCGCAGCTCCGGCTGACAACACATCTTTCGCGATCCGCACGGACTCGCCGTCAAGACGGCGGGCGACCGGGTCGACGAGCACGAGCAGGCCGCCTACCGGCGCGCCCGCATGGCTCATGGTGGGCTCTGGAGCCGACACCTCGGTCCTTCCTCGGGTAGCATCTTTGTGCAAGAGGCCCTTGCGCTATTGCGCCAGGGCCTTCGTCTATTCCGGGGTACCGGTCCGACGGCTCAGCCTGCGGTGTACATCGTCGTACGCCCCCTGACCTTGGACATGCCCCATCCGGAAGAGGTGTACGCCTGTGCCCGCTCTTGTGCTGCTCGGAGCTCAGTGGGGTGACGAGGGCAAGGGAAAGGCCACCGACCTGCTCGGTGGATCCGTTGACTATGTGGTGCGCTACCAGGGCGGCAACAACGCCGGCCACACGGTCGTCGTAGGCGACCAGAAGTACGCACTGCACCTTCTCCCCTCCGGCATCCTCTCCCCCGGATGCACCCCGGTCATCGGCAACGGTGTCGTCGTCGACCCGGCCGTCCTGCTCTCCGAGCTGCGCGGCCTGAACGAGCGCGGCATCGACACCTCCAAGCTGCTCCTCAGCGGCAACGCGCACCTGATCACGCCGTACAACGTCACCCTCGACAAGGTCGGCGAGCGCTTCCTCGGCAAGCGCAAGATCGGTACGACCGGCCGCGGCATCGGCCCGACCTACGCGGACAAGATCAACCGCATCGGCATCCGGGTCCAGGACCTCTACGACGAGTCGATCCTCATCCAGAAGGTCGAAGCGGCGCTGGAGGGCAAGAACCAGCTCCTCGCGAAGCTGTACAACCGCCGCGCGATCGAGGCCTCCGCGATCGTCGAGGAGATGCTCCAGTACGCGGACCAGATCAAGGGCTACGTCGCCGACACCACCCTGATCCTCAACAACGCGCTGGACGAGGACAAGGTCGTGCTCTTCGAGGGCGGCCAGGGCACCCTGCTCGACGTCGACCACGGCACCTACCCCTTCGTCACCTCCTCGAACCCGACCGCGGGCGGCGCCTGCACGGGTACGGGCGTCGGCCCGACGAAGATCAGTCGCGTCATCGGCATCCTCAAGGCCTACACCACCCGTGTGGGTGCGGGTCCGTTCCCGACCGAGCTGTTCGACGAGGACGGCGAGGCCCTGCGCCGCATCGGCGGCGAGCGCGGCGTGACCACCGGACGCGACCGCCGCTGCGGCTGGTTCGACGCCCCGATCGCGCGCTACGCGACCCGCGTGAACGGCCTGACGGACTTCTTCCTCACCAAGCTGGACGTGCTGACCGGCTGGGAGGAGATCCCGGTGTGCGTCGCGTACGAGATCGACGGCAAGCGCGTCGAGGAGCTCCCGTACTCGCAGACCGACTTCCACCACGCGAAGCCGATCTACGAAACCCTCCCCGGCTGGTCCGAGGACATCACCAAGGCCAAGACCTTCGCGGACCTCCCGAAGAACGCCCAGGCGTACGTCAAGGCCCTTGAGGAGATGTCGGGCGCCCCGATCTCCGCGATCGGCGTCGGCCCCGGCCGCACCGAGACGATCGAGATCAACTCGTTCCTGTAGGCCTCGCCCACAGGCCGCCCGAAGGGGGCGGGACGCACCGAGCGTCCCGCCCCCTTCGGCGTCACATCCCGACGAGCTTGACCCGGTCGCCGCAGAGCACTGCCATGTCCTCCACGTCCGAGGTCAGCATGACCACCGGTCCGGGCTGGCGCAGCGCCATCTCGGCGACCGTGGCATCGATCGCGTGCTTGTGGCCGTGCAGGCCGGCGGTTTTGAAGAGCCGCGCTGCGGATCTGGCCGTCTGCTCGGTGACGGGTTCGATCCTGACCCGGGACAGGGCCCAGTCCAGCTTTGCGGTGCTCAAGCGCGAGTGGCTGACTTCCACGATCGTGTTGGCACATACAACGAGACTCGCCCCCAGCGAGTGATAGAGCGCGGATCGCGACATCACCTTGCGATCCTGTGCGATCCATGCCGAGAGGCACTGAGCGTCGAGCACAACCGTCTCGACGGACCCGGTCATGCGGCGTTTGCCACTTCACCGGCCTCGGGCGGACCGAAGAGTTCGGCTCTGGCCGCAGCCATTTCCTCGTCCGTGAAGGCGCCGTGCTCCTCCTGGTAACGGCGGAGGTCTTCGCCCAGCAGATGACGCCGGATGTGGCGCGCAACAGCCTCGGCCACGTATCCGGAGATGTTGTCCGTCATCGTGCGGAGCGCTTCCACCTGCTCGGTGGGCAGCGTCACGGTGATGCGCGTAGTCCCTGACATAGCTCGCGCGTATTCCGGTATGCACGCGCGAGGGCAGGCATATGCCGATGCTTCGCCTGAAGGAGCGAGGCGGGGGCGGTCGACCGGTACCCGGGTGCGCGGTGGTGTAACGGGGGTCCGGGGCGTCCCTCCGGGCGGGCCGGTCGGTTCGCTGTTCAGGAGCGGGCTCTCCAGGGACCCCGGCGGGAGGCCGGGCCCGTCAGATCGCTACGCGCTTCTCCCGGCCAAGCGGCTGACCGCCGTCTGGGGTCATGCCTGCTGGAGGAAGTGGGTGAGGGTGGCTACGTACTCGTCGGGGTGGGTGACGTGGGGGATGTGGCCCGCGCCTTCGATCGTTTGGCGGTGGGCCTGGGGGAGGGCTTCGGCCAGGCGGTCGAGGATCCTCGTGAACCAAGCCGGGCTGTCGGTGCCATGGCTCAGGAGGACCGGGGCGGTGCAGCGGGAGAGGGCCGTGAGGTCGAGCGCGGACCAGTCGGGGTCGGACTGTTCGTCCAGCCAGGTGAGGGCGTTGTCCACGAACTTCTCGCGGACCTGGGCGGGGAGCCCGTCCCACGTGCCGGGGCCCATCGCGACCTGTTCGACGAAGAGCCGCGCGCCCGCTTCGTGCTCGCCCTCGCGGAGGTGGTCGAGGACTGTGGCGATCGTGGCCTGCGTCGGAGCGAGTTCCCGCATCGCGGCCGGGTCGTCGGCCACGAGCGAGACGAGCGGGGGCTCGTGGACCATGATGCTGCGCAACAGCTCGGGGCGGCGGGCGGCCAGGCCGAGCGCGATGATGCCGCCGAAGGAGTTGCCCGCCACGTGCGCCGGTGCGGGGCCGAGCTGCTCGATCAGGGCGGCCAGGTCGTCCTCGTCCTGCCGACGCGTGCCCCGGCCCGCCCCCGCTTCGCTCTGACCGTGACCACGGCGGTCATAGCTGACCACCCGGAACGACGCCCGGAAATCGGCCTCGATCGCCGGCTGCCACGACGTGTGGTCGTTCCAGGATCCGTGGACGAGGACGAGCGGATCGCCCTCGCCGGTGACCTCGTAGTAGAGATTCAGGCCTGCGCGCATGAACGGCATGCCCTGACTCCTACCAGGGCGGACCTACTGCTTAACGGGCCGATAGGTACACACGTGTACGGAGGCCACCGTCGGCCGGGAAGATCGACTTGCCGCCTCCCAGGAGCACCGTCCGTCAGCGTCGTGGACACGGCAGCGAGCACGGCGGGCCGGGGAGGCGCGGACGGATGGCACAGCCGGGGCTGTCGCCCTGCCCGCCCTCCCCCCCGGGGGACCGGACAGTCTGTGGCATTCCGGGGCGGTGGCCGGGGTCAAGGGTGGCCGAAGGCCATCGCGCAGCGACGCGACGAAGGAGCGCCCTTGAGGCCGGCCGCCGCCCCGGGAGGACACTTGGACTGACCGGGCACCCGGGGGTCACTTCCCGGTCCCGTCCGGGGCCTCCCCCGCCAGCTCCCACCAGGTCACGGCCGCCCCGCCCATCCGGCGAACTCGGCCCATGCCGTTGCCGTGACGGCGAAGCTGGGCCCGAGGTTCTTGGAGTCCCGCACGTGCACGGCGGTCGCACACTCGGCCACCTCGATGCAGTCCCCGCCGTTGGGGCTGCTGTAACTCGACTTCCGCCAGGCGCAGGCGACCTCGACGCAGTTCCCGCCGCCGTCGTCGCTGTAGCTCGACTTGAACCACCGCAGGGTGCTGGTGCTCATTTCCGTTCTCCCGCCAACCGCTCGATGAGACCCAGGGATTCATCGGGGCTCAGTGCCTGTGCGCGGATCTTCGCATACCGCTGGAACAGCCTGGAGACCTTGGCCCGGTTGCTGATGAGGATGCTCTCGTCCTCGATCTCCAGGTAGACCACGTGCTCGTGGTCCTTGGTCTCCACCAGCTTCATCGGGCCGCGGGCGCCCGCGTAGCTGCCCTTCAGGCCGCGGTCCTTGGGCAGCACCTGCACGGTCACGTTGTCGCGCTGGGCGTCCTTGGCGAGGGAGAGCAGCTGCTCGCGCATGACCTCCCGGTCCCCAAAGGGGCGGGTCAGGACCCCCTCTTCGAGGATCAGCTCGATCATCGCCGTCGGATCGCGGTCGAAGAGCTTCTTGCGCGCCATGCGGGCCTCGACCAGTTCCGCCGCCTTGGCCTCCGAGACCGGCGGGTAGCCGCCCCCGATCAGCGCCCGCGCGTACTCCTCCGTCTGGAAGAGCCCGTCCACGACCAAGGTCTCGTACGACGAGATCGTGTGCGCCGACGCCTCCATCTGCGAGAAGCTCCGGAAACGCACCGGGTACTTCTCCATCAGCACGTACTTGCGCGCCACCTCGAAGATCTTGCGCCTGTCCCCGATCGCCGTCTCCAGCCGCTCCAGCATCACGTCGCTCGCCGGTTGCGCCCCGGTCTCCATGGCGCTGATGGCCGAGCCCGTGTACCCGATGAGCACCCCCAGCTCCTCCTGGGTCAGGCCCTTCTCCAGTCGCAGGATGCGGGCGATCTCCGCGATCAAGGACGTCGCATGGCGGTCGTCCTCGTCCCGTTCCTTGTCCTTGTTGCCGTCTGCCTTGGCCAATGCGAACACCCCCGAACTCAAACGAACTCAAACGGTCTCCACCGCATGGCGGCGTTATCCCAGAGTTCTGAGCCCTCAAGTCCGGGATATGGAAAACGCTAGACCTCACCCATCAAGCTGGACGCATGAACACGGAAAGTCACTCCCCCGTCACGCCCAACTCCCCCACCCCCAGCTGGATTCCGGCCTCCGGCATCGGAATTCGCAAGGCAGGAGTGCAATTTGACGCGCTACGCGTGGACGGTGACATGGGACGGGACCTCGCCGACCTGCTCGTCACGCTCACTGGCGGTGACCCCGGGCCGATCGTGGTCCAGAGCAACGGACGGCGCCCCGTCTACTTCCTGATCTCCGTCGGCAGCGCCGCGTACCGCGTCTGGCCGCCCGGGTTCACCCGGCTCGCCTCCGGGCCCCGCCGCACCACCTACATCCCCGTACCCGAACTGGAAGGCTCATGGCCGCTCGCCTGGCGGTGTCGGCCGACCGCGGAGGACCGCTTCGTGCACGCGCTGCTCCTGTACCGGGCCGCCGGGCTCTACCAGGCGAGTTGCGAGATCTCCTCCGCGACCACCGCGCAGGCGTCCGCCGCGGGGTCGATCAGCGGGAAGTGACCGATCCCGTCCAGCAGGGTCAGCCCGACCATCTCCCCCGCCTGCGCGGCCGCCGCCACGTACGACTCCGCCACCGCGTGCGGGACCACGATGTCCTCCCGGCCCTGCACCACCGCCGTGGCGATGCCCGTCGGGAGCAGCGCCGCCGGGTCGGCGTACGGGCGGCGCTCCTCGAAGAACGCCCCGCCGCCCAGCAATTGCCCCGACGCCCCGCCGCACACGCCCAACTCCTCGGCGACCCCGAAGTCCGCGATGGGGGCCAGAGCCACCACGCCGCGCAGCAGCGGCGCGGAAGGCAGCCGCCACGGGGACCCGGCCGGCAGTACGTGCCGGGCCGCGGCCCACAGGGCGAGGTGTCCGCCGGCGGAGTGGCCGGTGATCACCACGCGGCGGGAGTCGGCCTGCGGCAGCGCGGCCCCGGCCAGCCCCGGGAGGGCGTCCATCGCCGCGGCGACGTCGTCGAAGGTCTCGGGCCACCGCCCGGCGATCGGGCCCTCTGCGTTCTGGTGCGGCAGCGAACTGCCGCGCCGGTACTCGACATTGGCCACGGCGAAACCCCGGCGGGCCAGGAAGTCCACGAAGGGGGTGATGTGCTGCCGGTCGTACGGGGCGCGCCAGGCGCCGCCGTGCAGGACCACGACGAGCGGGGCCGGGACGTGGGGCCCGTCGCCGCGCGGGGCGTAGAAATCGACGACCTGGTCGGGGTGTTCACCGTAGGCCGCCGTCGCGTCGGGGGCGACCGGCGGATGGGAGAAGGCCGAGGCGGCCTCGGTGGCGTCCCGTTCCGCTGCGGGGTCCGTCATCGGCTCAACCTCTCGGTAACGCGTGGGACAGCGGGGACAGATGTTCCGGTTGTTCCGGTGTTCCGGCAGAGCGGGACCGTATCAGGCTGGAACGGGGCGATCCGTGCGGGGTACGCCATGCACGCGGGCGGGCGGAGCCGTAGCCCCGCCCGCCCGGTGATGTGACGTTTCTCTAGAGGGTCACCCGAAAATGTGACCCAACGTGCGCGCTGCGCGCTCCGCGTCGGCGAAACCGACGTAGAGCGGGGTGAAGCCGAAGCGCAGGACGTCGGGGGCGCGGAAGTCCCCGACGACCCCCCTGGAGATGAGCTCCGCCATGACCTCACGGGCGTTCTCGGTGCGCAGCGAGACCTGGCTGGCACGGTGGGCGTGCTCGGCGGGGGTCACCGACTCCACCGCGCCCTCGGGGACGTACGCCGCGACGCACTCCAGGAAGAAGTCCGTCAGCGCGAGGGACTTGGCCCGGACCGCCTCGATGGACACCCCGTCCCAGGCGTCGAGCGCCGACTCCAGGGCGAGCATCGACAGGATGTCCGGGGTGCCGACGCGGCCGCGGGTGGCCCCCGCGGCCGGCGCGTAGTCCGGGGTCATCGCGAAGGGGTCCGCGTGGCCGTTCCAGCCGGGCAGCGGGGAGTCGAAGGCCTGCTGGTGGCGGGCGGCGATGTACAGGTACGCGGGCGCGCCGGGGCCGCCGTTGAGGTACTTGTACGTGCACCCGACCGCCAGGTCCACGGCGTGGGCGTCGAGGCCGACGGGGAGCGCGCCGGCGGAATGGCACAGGTCCCAGACGGTGACGGCGCCGGCGGCGTGCGCCGCGCGGGTGAGGGCGGGGAGGTCGTGCAGGCGGCCGGTGCGGTAGTCGGCGTGGTTCAGGAGCACCACGGCGGTGTCCTCGCCGAGCGCCGCGGGGACGTCCGCCGGGTCGGTGGGGACCACGGTCAGGCCGGTCATCCGGGCCGCGGACCCGGCGATGTAGCCGTCGGTCGGGAAGGTGGCGGCGTCGACCAGCATCCGGGTCCGGCCGGGGCCCGCGAGACGGGCGGCGCCGACCAGGGCCTTGAAGAGGTTGACGCTGGTGGAGTCGCCGACGACCGTCTGGCCGGGGGCCGCGCCGATGAGCGGCGAGAGTTTGTCGCCTATGCGCTCGGGGGCGGTCCACCAGGTGCCGTCGGACCAGGAGCCGATGAGGCTGGTGCCCCACTCCCGGGTGACGACCTCGGCCAGTCGCTGCGCGACGCCGGCCGGCAGTGCGCCGAGGCTGTTGCCGTCGAGGTAGACGACTCCGTCGGGGAGCTGGAAGCGGTCGCGGAGCTTGGCGAGCTCGTCGGTGGCGTCCAGCCGGGCCGCGCGGGCCTGGAGATCCGCCGGGCGGGACCCGCCGGGGGCGGCGTTCGCTGTCGGGTCAGACATGGCTGCGGGCCGTCCAGAGCTCCGGGAAGACGTTCTTCGTGGCGCGCTTCTCCAGCCAGGTCACGCCTGCCGAGCCGCCCGTTCCCGTCTTCGCGCCCATCGCGCGGCGCGTCGCGGTCAGGTGGTCGTTGCGCCAGCGCCAGACCAGTTCGGCCACGTCCGTGAGGACCTCGCCCAGGCGGTGGAGGTCCGGGTGCCGGTCGGGGTCCGCGTACAGGGCCGTCCAGACGGCCTCGACCTCGGGGGAAGGCTCGTAGCGCTGCGAGAGGTCGCGGCCGAGGACCGACTCGGGGACCGGGAGCCCGCGGCGGGCGAGCAGGCGCAGGACCTCGTCGTAGAGGCTGGGCTCGTGCAGGGCCTTCTCCAGCTCCGCGTGGACGCGGGGGGCGCCGCGGTGCGGGACCAGCATGGAGGCGGACTTCTCGCCGAGCAGGAACTCCATCCGGCGGTACATCGCCGACTGGAAGCCGGAGCCCTCGCCGAGGGCGGCGCGGTAGGAGTTGAACTGGCCCGGGGTGAGCTGGGCGAGGGGGCGCCAGGAGGAGTTGAGGGCCTCCAGCTCCCGGAGGGAACGTTTCAGCGCGTCCATCACGACCGGCAGGTCGTCCTCGCGCAGCGCCTGGGCGGCGGTTTCCCACTCGTGGACGATGACCGTGAACCACAGCTCCATGACCTGGGTCGTCACCAGGAAGACCATCTCGCCCGGGTCGTCCGAGCGCAGGTGCTGGAGGTGGGTCAGGACGTCCGCCTGGACGTAGTCCTCGTACGGGGTGGTGCCGGCGAAGTCGAGGTTCGGGGTGTCCGAACCGCCGTCTCCGGAGGCATCAAGGGCGTGCGACATCGCTGTCTCCTCGACACGTGCTTCCGGGTAGCGGTCCGCTCCTTCCGGTGAGGTGAGTGGAGCTCCGGTCCCCTGTCCGCATCATAAGACCGGGTCCGGTGAAGGCTCCAATAGGGAGTGAGGTAGGTCACATTCCACTTCCGGCCGGACTCCACACGGAGCCCGGCCGGAACACCCGCGTACGCGTCAGGCGCCGAGCACGTCCGCCGCCGTCTGCGAGGAGTCGCGCAGGAAGGTCGAGCAGCGCTCGTACTCCTCCTTCTCGCCGATCTCCCCGGCCGCGCGGGCCAGCGCGTTCAGGGCCCGCAGGAAGCCGCGGTTCGGCTCGTGCTCCCACGGCACCGGGCCGTGGCCCTTCCAGCCGGCGCGGCGCAGGGCGTCGAGGCCGCGGTGGTAGCCCGTACGGGCGTACGCGTACGACTCGACCGTGCGGCCGGCGGCGAAGGCCTCGTCGGCCAGGGTCGCCCAGGCGAGGGAGGAGGTGGGGTGCGCGGCCGCCACCTCGACGGCGGGGGTGCCCGCGGCGAGGGCCTCGCGGCCCGGCTCGTCGGGGAGGTGGGTGGGGGCGGGGCCCCCGAGCAGGTTCTGGTGAATGGACATGCGCCCAGTCTGGGGTATCGCGGCCCGGGGACCGCGAGGCGGGCCGGGGGCGAAAACCGAAGGGCCCGGCCCGCCGTCTCGCGA